>JAOPYW010000310.1 GCA_025964405.1 Thermoleophilia bacterium
CGCTCGATCTACCAGGCCCGCGCGGTGGCGCTCGGGGCCCTCGTCTTCGGATCGCTCGGCTACTTCGCGCCCGACATCGCGCCGAGCCCGGGGCGGGTGCTGGTGGCCGCCGTGGCCATGCTCGCCGCCGGTGGCCTGTGGGGCGCCCTCACCCGCTCCCTGCTCGGCGGCCGCGCCGTACACCGCGTGTTGCTCGTCGGCGATGGCGAGCGGGTCGGTCGGTTCCTGACCGACTTCGACAACGATCCGCATCCCGACTACGAGGTCGTGGGCCTGCTCACCGACACCGCGCGCGGGAACCCGACGCCCGGCGAGGTCGACGGGCACACCACGCTCGACGAGATCATCGCGATGTTCGACCGCACCACCCAGAGCGGCGTCAGCGCGCGGGTGCTGGGCACCCTCGACGAGCTGGAGACCGTGCTCGCCGCCGAGGGCATCGACACCGTCGTCGTCACCGTCAACCGCAACCGCCTCGACCTCTTCTCGCGACTGTCGAGCTGGAACGGCAACATCACCGTGCAGGAGCTGCCGGCCTTCAGCGAGCACGTGTTCGGGCGTGTGCCGGTCGACGTGATCAACGCCGCGTGGTTCATGCACATGATCCACCCCTTCTACCGGCCCTACTCGCGCGCCGTGAAGCGCGCGGGCGACATCGCCGCGGCCCTGTTCATCGGGCTGTGGGCCCTGCCGGTCTGGCCGCTCGCGGCACTGTGGATCCGGCTCATGAGCCCCGAAGCTCCCGTGCTCTTCCGCCAGAACCGCATCGGCGAGGGTGGTCGCGAGTTCACCCTGGTGAAGTTCCGCACCATGCGCCCGGGCGGCGACGGAACCTGGACGTCGGAGCGTGACCCGCGCATCTTCCGCGGCGGCGCCTTCCTGCGGTCGACCCGCATCGACGAGATCCCCAACCTCTGGAACATCCTCCGCGGCCACATGAGCTTCGTCGGACCGCGCCCCGAACAGCCGCGCTACGTGGCCGAGCTCGAGCAGGCCGTGCCTTACTACCAGCGGCGCCACATGGTGAAGCCGGGCCTGACGGGCTGGGCGCAGGTGCGCCTCGGCTACACCGACAGCGTCGACGGTGCCGCCAACAAGCTGGGGTACGAGCTCTACTACCTCAAGCACCAGTCGCTGTTCCTCGACTTCGTGATCTTCGTCGAGACCATTCGCGTCGTGCTCTTCCGCTTCGGCTCGCGATAGACCTGCGCCCCGGTCGGGTATGCACCCGCAGATGACCTCGGTGGCTCCACCGCCGCCCGGGTCCGCGCTGACCGATCGAGAGGCCGTAGGGTGACGCAGGGCAACATCTTCGGATCGGGTGAACTCACGCCCGACCTCGTGCGCGGCGTGACGTTCACCGACCACGACGGACGCTATGACGCGGCCGAGGTCGACACGTACCTCGACCGCATCGCGTCGGCGGTCGGCGTGCTGCTGTCGGGTGACGCCCCCACGGCCCTCCGCGCCGAGTTCGCGCGCAACGCCGAGATCGCGCAGCAGGTGCTCGACGCCGGGCAGGCCGCGGCGGAGCAGCTGCGCCGCCAGGCGGAGGAGGAGACCCGCGGTCTCGTCGCGCGCGCCCAGCAGCAGGCCGAGGTCGACGCCGCCGCCCTCCGCGACGGGGTGGCCGCCGACATCGCCCGTTCACGCGCGCAGGTCGTCGAGATCCGCGACCAGTTCATCCAGGACCTCCGCGACCTCTACGACCGCATCGGCGCGTCGCTGTACCGCTTCGAGAAGGCGAACGCCGAGGAGCAGTCGACGCCGATCGAGGGTCCCCCGCCGCCCGCGCGCCCGTCGGCGGCCGAGGGCGCAGGCGACCCGTCGGGGGTCGTGGGCGGAACGCTCTCGTACGCCGCCGGGCCGAGCGACGAGCCGGAGTTCACGCCGCCGCCCGCAGCGGGATGGGGCTACTCCGACGGCGTCGAGGAGGTCATCCAGCCGACCGGCGAGTTCCAGACCCCGGCGACGGAAGCGGTCGACGACGCCCCCGATGCCGGCAGCTGGCTCGACACCCCTGCGGATGCCGTGACCATCGCCACCCCGGCCACGGAGGAGGCCGCAGCGCCCGACACGCGCCCGCCGGCCTGGACGCAGCTCCCCGCCGAGGCCTGGATCGCCGACCCACCCGCCGTCGAGCCGGCGTCGGCGATCGAATTGGGCGACCCGTTCGAGGTCGTCGAGGACGAACCGCTGGCCCCCGGCGAGCCGCTCATCGACCTGCGCAACTTCGGGGAGCCCGACGCGCATCCCGAGGTCGACGTCGACCATGCCGCGCCGTTGGCCGAAGACGTCGAGGTGACGCACGCGCCGCTCGGTGCCGGGGAGTCGGTCTTCTCCGACCACGTCGACCTCGAGGTCGAACCCGCCGCCGTGACGCCGCCGCCGGTCACCCCGATCGCGAACCACGTGGGCGGGGGTTGGCTCGACGGAACGACCGACCCGACGAACGAGGACGTGCGGGCCGAGGCCCTGCTCGCAGGCACGGCGGGCATCGACCCGACGGCCGCGGCGCCACCCGCGCCCGAGACCCCGGGCCCCATCTCCGGCCAGGCGTCACCCGACGCGCTCGCCGTGCGCCAGCTGATCCTCGACTCGTTGGCCGCAGGCCAGTCGCGTGATGCCATCGAGCAGTACCTCGAGACCCAGCTCGGGCTGATGTCGGCCGGCTCGCTCATCGATGCCGCGCTCGCCGGCAGCTGAATCCCGACATCGACCGATGAGTTTCGCCAGCCGCGTCGGTCTGGCACTACATACCCGACCACTCGCGCCGACTGGAGCTCCACCATGACCGAACCCACGCACGCCGACCGCATGTTCTTCGTGACGATTCCCGTCGCTGACCTCGAGCGGAGCATGGCGTTCTTCCAGGGCCTCGGATTCAGCTTCAACCCCATGTTCACCGGTGACGGTTCGGCCTGCATGATGATCGGCGAGCAGGCGTTCGCGATGCTGGGCACCCACGAGAAGTTCGCCGAGCACTCGCACCGGCCGATGGCCGACCCGAAGACCCACGCGCTCGCGCTCTACTGCTTCAGCGCGGCATCGCGCGAGGAGGTCGACTCGATCTCGGCCGCCGCGCTCGCTGCCGGTGGCGTCGAGGCCGACGGCGCCGAGGACCTCGGCTTCATGTACACGCGCAGCTTCTTCGACCTCGACGGCCACGGCTGGCAGGTCATGTGGATGGATCCCGCAGCCGCGGAGGGTGGTCCCGAGGAGTTCGCGGGCCAGGCGCAGGACGCCACCGCGACCTGACGCCGGAGGGGGCGACGGTCAGCTGTTCGGATCCTGCAGCGAGTCGACCGGCGCGGCGGGCTTCGGCTTCGCGACGACGGCGGGGATGCGCGGGTTGAGTTCGCGTGCGGCGAGGAAGGCCGCGCGGCCGGCCGATGCGTCCTCGAGGCCGATCAGCCCGGATGCACGGTACTGCACCGACCAGTTGTTCGGCTCGAGCGACACGGCTCGGCGGCCGGCCGCAGCAGCGCCCGCGCGGTCGCCGGCCGCGAAGCGCAGTGCGCCCTCCGTGATCGCCGGTTCGGCCCAGGTCGAGTCGAGCTCCTGCGCGTCGACGGCGGCCGCGAGCGCCTGCTTCGGGTGCTGCTCCTGCAGCTGCGGGTCGCGTGCGCGGCGCAGCTTCGCGTCGGCGAGCGTCACCGGCAGCACGAGCGCGAGCGCGACGAGCACCACGCCGACCG
>JAOPYW010000227.1 GCA_025964405.1 Thermoleophilia bacterium
TTCTAAAAGCTGTAGGAATGAGTTCAGGGCACGACGCATTTCTCCCACGTCATTGCCAACCATGCGACTGGATCCGATCGTGTCGAACTCGTCAAAAAGATAGACACCGCGCGAATCGCCGATAGCATCGAATACCTGGCGAAGCTTCGAGGCCGTCTCGCCGAGAAATTTCGTGATGACTGCATCTAGATGAATGGTAAACAGGGGAAGCTTCAGCTCTCCGGCGAGCATCCGTGCGCTCGCCGTCTTTCCGTTCCCCGGCACTCCAGTGAAGAGGAGCTTCCTTCGTGGCCGCAGTCCGTGTGATCGAAGCGCGTCGGCTTGGCGCTGCTCAAGCAAGATGCGGCGCATCCGGGATGCGAGAGTGGGTTCGTATACCAAGTCACTCATGCCGGTGTCAGGGTATTGAACTGACATCAGTCCAGCCAGATCGCCTTTCGGCTTGGCCAATGGCACCGGACGGGTGAGGCGAGCAGTCGATCGGGAGGATCCTCGCTCACGGTCTGCGTTCTCAACGAGGTCTCTAAGTTCCTTCGCAAATTTCGAATGCCCGCTTCGCGCGGCATTCGCGGCAACTTGAAGGGCTATCGAGTCGAAGCGACGGTCATCGCCCTCGAGATGGCTTCGGATCAACGCTTTTATTTGATCGGCTTTTGCCATCGGTCCATTCCGTCGAGACTCAGCTGACTTCGTCAGCGCGCAGATCGAGCTTGAGCTGATCATGCCCAGACTATCGGACGAAAGCCTTCCAAACATCGATGACTTGACGACCGGCGCTCAGCAGCTCAGCCCCGTCAGCTTCGCGTTGCGCGCGGCCTCGGCCGGGGGAAGCGACTTCTGGATCGAACAGGGGTTGAACGGGTCGATGGGGTCGCCGCCGACTGCAGGTTCGGGGCGCACGATCCAGGCATCGAGGAGGGCGCGGGTCGTCGCGGGGAGCTCGCGCACACGCCACTTCACACGGCTTTTCAGGTCGAAGCGGGCGTCGCTCACCGAGTAGCCGATGGTCTCGATGCCGGCTGCCTGGCAGGTCGCGATCGCGCGATCGATGTGGAACGACGACGTGACCACGACGGCGCGGGTGATGCCGAAGACCTTCTTGGCGCGCACGCAGGTATCCCAGGTGCGGCGGCCGGCGTAGTCGGGCGCGATCGCCGTGGCGGGCACCTCGAGGTCGAGTGCGCGCTGGCGCATCGCCGACGGCTCGTCGTAGTAGCGGGTCGTGTTGTCGCCACTGACGATGAGCGCGTTGACGCGGTCGGCCTTGTAGAGGTCGGCGGCGGCGGAGATGCGGTCGTCGAGGAGCGGCGCGGGCTTGTTGTCCTTGAGCCCCGCACCGAGCACGATCGCCGCGACCTGGTCGCCCTCCTGCAGGCGCGGCAGGTCGCTGGGGGAGTGCGCGACGCTGCCGTCGCGGGCGATCACCCACGTCGAGATGCGCGGGAGCACGCCGACGGCGATGAGCGCGATCACGAGCGTCACGAGGATGACGCTCGGCTTGAGCCGGAGGCGGCGCCTGCGGCGCGAGTGCTGGCGCACCGCGAGTTCGGGAGTGGCGGCGGCGTCGCTCACGCGCCCAGCTCCACGAGTTGATCGCGGAGGGCCTGCGCGGCGTGCGCGCGGTGCGACAGCTGCGCCTTCACGTCGGAGCCGAGCTGGGCGAACGACTCGGTGTGCCCGATCGGCACGAAGACCGGGTCGTATCCGAAGCCCGACTCGCCTGCCGGCGCGCGCAGGATGGTGCCCTCGACGAAGCCTTCGGCAACGAGCTCCGAGCCGTCGGGCGCGATCGTCACGAGCACGCACGCGAAGCGCGCGGTGCGCTCGTCATCGGGCGTGTCGGCCAGGCGTTCGAGCAGCAGGTCGACGTTCTCGGTGTCGGTCGCGTGCTCACCCGCGAAGCGCGCGCTCCACACGCCGGGCGCGCCGTCGAGCGCGTCGACGATGAGTCCCGAATCGTCGGCGATCACCCATGCGTCGGGGAAGCCCGCGTGTCCGGCCTCGGCCTTGATGCGTGCATTGCCCACGAACGTGTCGGCGGTCTCGGGCGGCAGCTCGGTCTCCGCGGGCAGGGCCGCGAAGTCGAAGTCGAGCCCAGCGAGCAGCTCCCCGAGCTCTTCGACCTTGTGCGCGTTCCCGGTGCAGATGATGGCGCGGCGATGTGCGGCGGACGTCATGGGGGAAGGGTACAGGTCGGAGTCGTAACAGTCGGCAGCCAAGGAACTGCACAGGCGATGGTCAACTAGGCGATATACGCATCGAGTGTCACAGGACGACCGCGAAACGGTCGATCTGTGACACTCGATGATGCATCTGCGAAACGGGCCACGCGGTAGGCGGGCGGACCGGAAGCCCGGCCACGGAATCTCAGGCGCCGAACGCCGCGACCTGGAGCGCCTTGATGTCCTCGAGGCCCGCGAGCCCGAGGTCGATCATCGTGTCGAGCTCGGCGCGCGAGAAGGTCGCGCCCTCGGCGGAGGACTGCACCTCGACGAGCTGTCCGCGACCGGTGGCGATGAGGTTCATGTCGACGTCGGCGGTCGAATCCTCGACGTACTCGAGGTCGAGGCGCGCGTCGCCGGCGAGCATGCCCACGGAGACGGCGGCGACCGTGTCGGTCAGCGGCATTTCGGTGATGAGCCCGGCCGCGAGCAGCTTGTCGCACGCGCGGTGGAGGGCGACGTATCCGCCCGCGATCGCGGCGCAGCGCGTGCCGCCGTCGGCGTCGAGCACGTCGCAGTCGATCGTCACGAGGCGCTCGCCGAGCTTCTTGTTGTCGACCACGGCGCGCAGCGACCGGCCGATGAGGCGCGAGATCTCGATCGTGCGGCCGTCGAGCTTGCCCTTGCGCGCGTCGCGGCGACGTCGCTCGCCGGTGGCTGCGGGGAGCATGTCGTACTCGGCGGTGACCCAACCCTCGCCGCGACCCATCATCCAGCGCGGCACGCTCTCCTCGACCGAGGCGGTGCAGAGCACGCGCGTGTTGCCGACCTCGATGAGCACCGAGGCGTAGGCGTTGCGCACGTAATCGGGTGTGAACGACACCGGGCGCAGCTCCTCGTGCGAGCGTCCGAGGGGGCGCAGGACGGGCGAAACGGTTTCAGTGGGTGCGTTCACGGGGGATTCCTCTAGGACGTGGTGGGGCTCGCGGCGGGTTCGCCGGCAGCCTACCGGCCACGGCAGTGGGAGAGTGGAACGATGGTCGAAACAGCAGGCAACAACGCGGCGGCGAAGGCCGCGATGGGAAGTCTCGAGGCGAACGTGCGCGCGATCGTGCGCGTCGGGCTCGAGAAGAACATCATGCGCGACGCCGACACGGGCGAGGGCGTCGCCGCCTGGCACGACCGGGTCGCCCGCTGCCTGCACGAGACCGGCCTCAAGTACGGTACCGACGCCATGAAGACCGCGGCGAGCTACGCGATCGCGGCGCTCGAGGGTGGGCTCCTCTACCCGGGCGAGGAGCTCGAGACCTTCATCGAGACGGTGGCAGGTGGCGTGCGCCAGACTTCGCGGGAGCTGTCGAAGGGCGTTCCGTTCGGCGCGTAGGCGCTAGCGGATGACGAGCGAGGCCGGGTCCTTGACCCAGTCCATGTCGACGCGGCCGGCGATGCCGTCGACCGAGCCGTCGCTCGTGTACTGGTGCACCTTCCACCCGTCGAACCCCGAGGGCACGCGCGGGTTGTCGGTGTCCCAGTGCGCGACCCACAGGTTGAACTTGCTCGCGGCCGCCGGGTCGAGGTGCGCGTCGGCGAAGCTCGGCGAGACGTACATGGTCGGCTGCACGCCGGTGGCGGCCTTGACGGTATCGGCCCAGGTCGACGCCCACGCCGAGATGTCGGCCTTGCTCAGCCCGTTGGCCGATTCGAGGTCGAGCACGGGCGCCATGTCGCCCTTCTGCACCTTGGCCTCGGCGAGGAAGTGCTCCGCCTCGGCCCGGGCGTTCGCTTCGACGCCGCCGGCCGTGCCGGGCTGCGCGAAGTCGTAGGCGCCGATCGTGATGCCGTTGGCGTTCGCGGCGGCGCGGTCCTTCGCGTAGTTCGCGTTGGTGTAGTCGGTGCCCTCGGTGGCCTTGATGTACGCCACCTGCACGCCGGTCGCGGCGACCTTGGGCCAGTCGATGTCGCCCTGCCACTTGGAGACGTCGATGGCCTTGACCTTGTCCTTGCCCTGGAGCGCGGCGGCCGGGCCCGAGAGGCCGGCGGGTGCGGTGGCAGGCGTCGAGGTCGTCGATGCGGCAACGGTCTGCGGGGCGGCCTGGGCCGAAGCTTGCGCTACGGCATCGGGTGCGCCTGCCGCTCCGCCACCTGACACGACGGGCTGCACTGACGCACTGGTGCTACGAGCACAACAACACGACATGGCAAGGCTCCCTCAGGATCGGCGAAACGGCGGCGGCGGCGAAAAGGCAGCTGGCAGGCTGCTTCCTCCCGAAGGTACGACGGCCGTCGAACCACGGCAAGGGGGATGCGTCGGCGCGATCCGTCGGCGCCTCGCGCTCGTGCCCCGGATGGGCTCGCCTGTGTGCGTTCTGTCGCTCCAGAAGCGACGAAACGCACCCAGGTGAGGGCGCAACGGCGAGCGTCCGCGCGTGGACGCGACCGAAGGGCTAGGTTGCACGCGTGATCCAATTCGAGTTCAGCGGCACAGTTGTCGAGCATCAGGGCGAGAAGGCCTCGTGGTTCTTCGTGACCCTGCCCGATGACCTGGCGCAGGAGATCGCGCGCTTCACCAAGGGCATGCGCGGGGGCTGGGGCTCGGTGAAGGTCGACGTCACCATCGGCGCGACGAGCTGGAACACCTCGATCTTCCCGAGCGACGACAGCTTCGTGCTTCCCGTCAAGAAGGCCGTCAGGAAGGCCGAGGGCATCGACCACGGCAGCGAGGTCGAGATCACGCTCTCGATCTAGCTGCACGGGGGAGGCCGACGCCTGCTCAGGTCTGGCTGCGGCCCACTGAGTAGCGCCGCAGCGACACGCCGTTGTCGAAGTCGCGTGCGTCGAGCAGGTCGCTCAGTACGGGCGTGCGCAGCCGGTCGAACATCGGACGCCCCGTGCCGAGCACGGCGGGGTGCACGTAGAGCAGCAGCTCGTCGAGTAGGCCCGCCTCCAGCAGCTGCGTGGCGAGGGTCGCGCCACCCACCCCGATCGCGCCGTCGGTCTCGTCGCGGAGTGCGGCAAGCTGCTCGATCGCGTCGTCTCCACCGACCACGCGCGTGTTGTGGTCGGCCTCCGAACGCGTGCGTGACACCATCACCTTCGGCATCTCGGTCCAGATCCGGCCGAACTCCCGGAGGTGCGCGGGCAGCGACGGGTCGTTCGCGGCGCCCGGCCAGTGCAGCTCGAGCATCTCGTAGGTCACGCGCCCCTCGATCATCAGCGCCAGCCCGCGCAGCTGCTCGTTGAAGCTGCCGTACACCTGTTCGTCGATGCGGGCCCACTCGGGCGGCGCAGCCTCGGCCAGGTCGCCGACCTCCGCCACGTGGTCATCCGACGACAGCTCGATGTAGCCGTCGAGCGACACGTTCACCCAGTACACGGTTCGTCCCATGCGCGGGAGCCTAGAGGTCGCGGCGGGCGCGCTCACTCGAAATCGCTCGCCGCCCGCAGCGTGCAGATCCGCCGGTCGCCACCCGCAGCCATCATGTGGCTGACGTACATGGTCAGTCGTATCGGCTTCGTTCCGGGTGGCAATCGATACGTGTCACACGGGGTGAGGTCGACGTCGCGTTCTGGCTGCGCCGGTAGCGATGTTGCGTACGATTCCGTGATGCACGGCCGCGATTCGCACACGACGTGGATGCTTTCGATCGGAATGGCGCGTGCTGTGACCCTGAACGGCCGTTCGGGACCGATCTCCTGATCAGTCGTCCACGCACCGGGGCCGGCGTGCGCGAGGCCCGACGAGCCCTCGATGAATTGGTCGGGTCCGCCGACCGTGATCGTCACCGAACGCGACGTGGGCCTCGCTCGCTCGGGGGAGCGGTCGCCGCACGCGGAGACCACGAGCGCGAGCAGAGCGACGGCGAGCGTCGTGCGGGTGCCCTGGCGGCGAAGCGTCACGCGTGCGCTCAGTCGCGCTCTTCGCCCAGCATGCGGCCGCGCATGCTCGGTGCCACCGAGCCGTGCAGCTCGGGGCGGTAGGTGATGAAGGCGCGCGCGAACTCGTCGCTCGGGATGAGCGGCTTCTCCTTCGCCGCGAAGATGTCGATCGCCTCGAGCACGAGCTCGCCGTCGTAGCCCATGCCCTGGAACCCGTCGTGCACCTCGGTGCGCGTGATCTCGATCGCGTCGCCGACCGGCGTGTACTGGAGCCAGCCGACGGGCTCGTCGCCGACCCACATCTCGATGCGAGTGCCCAGCTCGTCGTGGTTGAAGGAGTGGGGCTGGGCCGCCTGTGCGATCGGCTCCACTCCGGCCACGCGGAACACGACCTCGTCGACGAAGCAGTAGCTCCACGATTCGCGCTGCTCGACGGAGCGCACCACGGGGTGCTCGGCGCTCACGGCATGCTTGCGTGCGTGCTGCTGGGGCGAATCGTCACAGCAGCCCACCTCGCCACACGTCATGCACATGCGCAGGTGCACCCACTGCGTGCCCTCGGCGAGACAGGCCTCGCACCCGTCGACCTCGTCGGGTCCTTCGAGGATCTGGATCGATGCGAGGTGTGAGCACGGAGAGGCAGACATGGGCGGAGCGTACCGGTTGGGCCGGTGCCGGGTCGTCGCTTTTTCGGCTCAAGCCGCGTCGGCTCACGTCGATAGCTGTTCGTCGTCGAATCCGAAGGACCAACATGCAGCTCCCCAGCCTCACCACCATCCGCCTCGCAGCCGTCGTTGGCGTCGTCGCCCTCAGCGCCGTGCTGCCGATGGCCGCATCAGCCGCGCCGACGATCATCAGCCCGGCCGCCAACGGCGCGACCGACTGGATGCCCGCCTTCAGCTGGTCGGTCGGTGAGGGCGAGACGACCGACCACTTCTGGCTCAGTGACGAGCGCACCGTCGACAGCGGGGGCGTGCTGCGGGGCTCGGTCGTCGCCGACTTCGACACGACCGCAGCGAACTTTCGCTACACCGAGGAGTACCTCGAGGCCGGCCCGTACTAC
>JAOPYW010000240.1 GCA_025964405.1 Thermoleophilia bacterium
AGATCACTTCCACAGGACGAAGGTGATGGGTGCGGTCGACGCGTGGTGGCGAACCGGGATACAGCTTGTCCATCGCCTCGAATGGCAGGCGATCTGTCGTATCGATCTGGCCGTCGCGTGCCCACTTCAGCAATCGCTTCCACGCGAGATCGAAGTCGAGAACGTCATACGAAGCGATATCCATGCGGTGCCGGTACCCGGTCTACTTCGATTCGAGCATAGCGCCCCTGAATCGACCCTGCACTCACGGGGCGGTGCGGGGATCACCGGCCATCAAGCGAGGGCACCGGGGGCTCGGCATCTCGCTCTCCGTCTGCGATAAGTCCGAATGAGCAGGCATTTGCCGCGTGCTCGGATTACGACTTGTAAAGTGGATGTCAGCGGTTCGAGTCCGCTATCCGGCCCTCGCTCGAGCCCCAGACCCTCTTCCCGGCCCTCATCCGGGCTCCCGGCTCACGCCTGGAACCCGAACGGGACGCGCGCCTCCTCGATCATTTCGCCACGTTCGATCGCGAACAATTCCGCCAGCGAACGCGAGCCCGCGACGCCCGCCCGGTCGACGTCCTTGGCCGCGAGCCAGTCACGCGCTTCACGCCCCGAGAATCGCCCGAACCGCAGCTGGTTCCAGCATCGGCCCGGCCGACGGATCGCGGGATGCAGGGAGCCGATCTCCTCGTTCGTCGTGATGAGGATGCTGGTCCCGATGCCTCGTCCCAACAGTCCATCCGTGACGTTGAGGATGCGCGACAGCCCCTGACCCGTCGAAGCACGCGCGTCGGCCGCCAGCAGTTCACCGGCATCCTCGAGCACGATGAGCCGCGACCGGCGCTCCGCCCGCACCGCGCCGACCGGGAGGTCCTCCTCGAACGAACGCGCGGTGATGACCCCCATCAGGTAGTTGGGGTCGCGCATGAGGGCTTCTGGGTCGACCACGACGTGCACGTCACACCAGCTGCGCCAGGCACGGGCCAGCGCGCGCACCGCGGTCGTCTTGCCCGTGCCCGGCGGGCCGTACCAGAGCGCAAGCCCACCGATCGCAGACTGCTCCACCTCGAACATGCCGCGAAGCGCTGCGCGAACCGCCTTCGGATAGTTGGTGCGAACGTCCTCGAACGCAGGCGCGTCGAAGACCCGTCGCGTGAACGTCGGGCCGCGCTGCCCGAGCGACCACAGGCGCAACGCCACGCTCGCGTCATCGGTGTCAGCACGACGGAGGCCGTCGACGACCCGCGTCAACGTCACCGTCGCCCGGTCGTGCGTCGGAGAACCGACTGACACGTAGGCATTGCGGTCGTGCGCATCGAGGTAGACGTACAGCAGCGTACCGTCGACCAGCTCGCACAGCAGGCTCGTCTCGCCGTCGTAGTCACGCTCGCTGTGCGTCACGCGGCAGTCGAGGCGCTGCAGGGCGGCCACGCAATCGTCGACGACCGGGAAGCGCTCCGTCCGGAGGTGGGTCAGGCCGCGCTCGATGCGCGTGGCGTTGAACAGCGGCTTGACGGGGTCGTACGCGACTCCGACCGCCAATGAGACCGCGTCGGTCCCCGAGGTGGATTCAGTCATGGTGGTATCCGTGTGGTCGGACGCCCGTGCGCGACGACGTGCGCCGGCGGGAGGGCGAGCAGGAAGCGGAGCGCGTCGAGCGCTTCCGCGAGGCATCAGGTGGAGATCGGAGGGCGGCGAACGCGCCACGCGATCTCAGGAGCCGGAGCTACCTGGAGCCGTGCACACGATCGCAACCCGGAGTCTGGAACGCACGCATGGTGGTCCTCCGTAGGTTGCTGGTACTCGCATCACTGTAGCGGGCCACGTGGGCCGTACAAGGGATGGCCGCGCGTTGGCCGGATCGAACCGTCAGCGCTCGGGCTCGCCGGCCCGCCACTGCACGCCACCCGTCGCCGCCTCGAACGCCTTCGTCTCGTCGCCGTCGAACGCCAGGTCGCCGTTCGCATCGAAGCTGGAGACCACCTGGCGCACCTCGTTGAAGGTCGCGCGGCCGTCGCCCGCACGGTCCTTTGCCGCATCGAAGCCAGCGGCCTCACCGTATGCGTGCGTGTCGGCTGCGACCAGGAGCCGCGTTCCGTCGAACGAGCCCTGCAGCGAGCCGTCGCCGCGCCGCACCTCGCGCACGGAATCAGCTGACAGCTCGAGCACGCCGCGGTTGCCGGGCTTGAGGCTGTCCATGAGCGAGTTCGTGATGCCCGCGAACGGCCCCTTCGCCGCCGACTGTGCGCAGCCGGCCAGCACGACGACCGCGCTGACGGCGATCGCGCCGGCACCGATCTTGAGTGCGGTGGAAACCTGCATGTTCGTCCCTTCGTCCCGGTCGGCCGCGCCCACGGCTCGCTTCCTGTCTGTCGACGAATCGGCCCGTCACGGTTCAGGGGAGCTGCGCGCGCAGCCGCTGCCGGTATCCTCGCGGGATGCTGCTCGACCTCCTGCCCCTCTTGCTCGCCGCACTGGTCGGCCTCCACCTGCAGGGTCGCACCAACGGCGAGCGCCTGCGCGCGCGGTTGTGGCAGGCGAACTACGTGCTCGTGCTGCCGGTCGCGGCCTGCTACGCCTTCCTCTCCATCGACGTCGATTCGCGCCTCGTCGCTGCGGTCGCCTGCTCGCTCACCGCGTGGTGGCTCACGGTCGGGGTGAGCTTCCTCTACGCGCGCGCCGTGTCGACCACGCCCCCGATGCTCGGCGCGCTGACGTTCATCGGAGCGTTCCCGAACACGGGTTTCATCGGCTACCCGCTCGCCCACCTCGCCTTCGGCGCCGACGGCCTGCGCCTCGCCGTGATCTACGACCAGGTGAACCTCGTGGTGCCGTCGATCGTCGTGGCCACGGTGTTCGCTCGGGTGCTGGGCGAGCGCGACGATTCGCCTCCGGTGGCGGGCGAGCAGCAGCGATCGACGTTCGCGATCGCGCGACGGCAGGTGCTCCTGAGCCCGCCGTTGTGGACCGTGATCGTGCTCATCGCGCTGCGCGCCACCGTGCTGCACGAGCCGATCCAGCTCGACACGCTGGGAACGGTGGTCGGCGGGATCGTCGGCCCGATCGGATTCCTCTTGCTGGGTCTGTCGATCCCGCTGCACGGTTTCGATCACGACCGCCGTGAGGCGGCCGCCACGATCGGTGCATCAGCCGTCAGGCTCCTCGTCGCTCCGCTGCTCGTCGCCGCGATGGCGCTGGCCACGGGCACGCACGTACCGGGGGTGCTCTACCTCTGCGCAGCGCTCCCCACCGCATTCCATGCGCTCGTCATCGCACGCCTCTACGACCTGGAGCCGGCGGTGGTGCGACTGGGCGTGGTGACCACGACCGTCACGAGCGTGACGGCCATCGTCGCCTGGGTCGCGCTCCGTTGACGGATCAGGTCGGTTCGGGGCGTGCGGTCGTGTCGACGACGTCGCTGATGCCCAGCACACGCGGATCGAGCCCGTCGTTCATCGGACGCGTCAACACGAGCTGCACGTCGCGGATGACCCGCGCCCGGAAGCCTGCCTCGGTGTAGGCGAGGTAGAACTCCCACGCGCGCTGGAACGGCTCGTCGAAGCCGAGGGCCGTCACCTCGGCGCGGTTCGCGTTGAACTTGGCACGCCAGGCCGCGAGCGTCGGCCCGTAGTGCTGGCCGATCTCCTTGAGGTCGTGGATCATGAGGCGCGAGGACTCGGTCATCGACTGCGCGAGCACGGAGATGGACGGAAGCATGCCGCCGGGGACGATGTAGCGACGCACCCAGCCGGCGGTGACGCGTTCACGACGGAACTGGCGGTCGGTGAAGCAGATCACCTGCACCGCGGCGAGCCCGTCGGGGGCGAGGAGCGAATCG
>JAOPYW010000297.1 GCA_025964405.1 Thermoleophilia bacterium
TGGTCGGAGCGTCGTGAGCCAGGCTGAGGTCGCCGATGGGGTGCTCCGCGTGCTGGTCACGGGCGACACGCACGTACGAGACGGGGCACGGCTCCCGGTCGACCTGCTGGCCCGCGCCGCTCGCGCAGACGTGATCCTCCACACCGGCGACATCGTCTCGGGCGACGTGCTCGAGGTGCTGCGGGCCTTCGCGCCCGTCACGGCCGTGCTCGGCAACAACGACGACGAGTTCGTCGGCCGCCTGCCCGAGCGTGCACTCGTCGAACTGGCGGGCGTGCGCATCGGCATGGTGCACGACGGGGGAGCTGCGCGCGGCCGCACGGCGCGCCTGCGCGAATGGTTCCCCGACGCGCGCGTGGTGCTGTACGGGCACTCGCACCTCCCGGAGCTCGTCGACGATGGTACGCAGCTCGTGCTGAACCCCGGAAGTCCGACCCAGCGACGGCGCGCGCGTAGCCACACGGCTGCGTGGCTGGAGCTGCGTGACGGCGCCGTGCTCGACGCCCACCTCGTCGAGGTCGACCGGTGAGTCGATAGCATCGGGGGGTGCAGCTGCCCCGTCCCCTGATCCTCGCCGTCGTGCTCGCCCTCGCGTGCGTGCTGACGGGCTGTGGCGGGGGGGAGGGCGACGCGCCGGCAACGACGACCTCCACGGCACGATCCGCCTCGCCCGACACGAGCGCGACGGATGATGACGCTCCCTCCGGCGACGAGACGCCGCCCGCCACGCTCGGAAGCGCAGCAGTCGCCCGCGGCGCTCAACTCGATGCGCTCCTCGATGCCTACGCACCGGTGACCACCCGGGCCAGCTACGTGATCGCCGCCGAGACGCTCCGCACCCACGCCCGCTCCGCTGACGCCTCCGCCGCCCAGGTGCAGGCCTATGCGGGTGCGGTGCGCCTCGAGCTGCAGCGCACGTCCGCCGTGCTCGCTGCTGCGCAGTCTGCAGTGCGTGCCCAGGCGACGCCCGATCCCTCGGTGCGGCGCCTCCAACAGCTCATGCTCGGCGCGATCCGTGCACGGGTCGAGGCCGTGGCCGACCTGCGGCGGCTGCTCGCGGCTGATGCGAACCCCGAGACGCCCCACGACCGACGCGTCGTGTTGCGGGACGCCTGGCATGCCGATTGGGATGCGTCGGTGCGCGCAGCCCGCGATGCCACCTCATCGATGCAGGATGCCCGCGACGCCGTCGGGCTCGAGCCGGCGCCCGAGGACGGCATCCGGTGAGGCGCCGCATCATCCTCATGCTCCTGACGGCCGGCGCACTGTTCGCCGGCGCCGTGGCCGCAGCCGGCGCCGCCGATTCCGCCACCGAGGCAGCGAAGCCGACCCCGACGGTGCCGTCGACCACCGCGAACGTGCCCAGCGGCGACGACCGACGGCTCGAACGACAACTCGACGAACTGGCCTCGGCGTGGGCCGCAGCGGGAGGCACCTACGGGTATCCCTTCTGGGATCGCGCCCGCCAGCGGTGGAGTTCGGGTGAGATCAGCGCCAGCCTCTTCCGCGAATACGTCTCCGGCTACCGCGACCGGATCCACCTCGGCTGCGAGCTCGTCGACCAGGTCGACACGAGCAGCGGTGCCGCCGACGACACCCATGAGCTCGTGTCGCACGCCTGCGACGAGCGGGTCAAGGGGCTGGCCGCGCAGCAGCGGTGGCTCGACCGACTCATCGACCAGCCCGTGGCGGACCCCGACGCGACGACGGAGGATGCGGCTGCGGCTGCCACCCAGCGCGACGAGGAGCTCGCGGAGCTGGAGGCCGACGCCCAGGAACACCTGCAGCGATCGTTCCGCGACACCCGTCGAGCGATGGAGCTCGCCCAGGGCGAACTCGAGGCGGCCGGTCTCGACCGGCTCCGTGAGGACGCCTTCGTCTAGCGAAGCGTCAGTCGGCAGCCGACCGTTGGAGCGAACCGAGCGCACGCGACGTCACGGCCACGGGTGACACGCGCCCGTCCGCGGCGATGCCGAGCGCGGCGGCCCCTGCAGCCGCCGCGATCACCCCGCGCGTCATGTCGGGATGCAGGCGGGCGATGTGGTCGGTCGCCCACTCCACCGCGTCCTCGACGGCCATGAGCGGGACGGTCTCCATGCGCTCACTGCCGCGGTCGGCGCGTACCTGCAGGGTGGAGTGCCGGATGCCGTGGTCGGAGGCGAGCGTCGACTGCATGTCGTCGAGCAGCGCAGAGGGGTCGCGGTCGATGCCAACCCGCACGTGCGCACTGGCCGCGACCGTACCGGGCGCCATGGTCCAGACGTGGACGTCATGCACCTCGAGCACGCCGTCGACGGTGACGAGTGACGAACCGACGCGGTCGGCGTCGATGCCGGCCGGAGCCGCATCGAGCAGCACGTCTGCGCTCGCCCGCACCAGGCGCCAGGCGCCGACGACGATGAGCAGTGACAGCGCGAGGCTCGCGATCGGGTCGGCCCGATCGAAGCCGGTGAACGTGATCACGATACCGGCAGCCACGGCGGCCACCGACCCGAGGAGGTCGCCACCCGCATGCAGCATGGCGGCGCGCACGTTGAGCCCACTCGACCCGCTCCGCCAGAGCACGGCGAGCACGGCCACGTTCGCGAGGAGGCCGATGGCCGCGACGAGCCCCATGCCGCTGCCGTCGACCGTGGGCGGATCGACGAGGCGCCGCACCGACTCGAACGCGATCCAGGCGCTGGCCGCGAGGAGCGTCGCTCCGTTGGCCAGCGCCGCGAGGATCTCGAGACGGCCGAGCCCGAACGTACGCGTCGCCGACGGCGGGCGCATCGACATGCGGGCCGCCCAGAGCGCGATGGCGTAGGCACTGACATCGGTGACCATGTGTGCCGCGTCGCCGAGGAGGGCGAGGCTTCCGAAGACGAGACCCGCGACGATCTCCGCGACGAGCACACCCAGCCCGACGACGAGCGCGAACCAGAGCGCGCGGCGTGCCCGTGCGTTGCCGGCCAGCGACTCCCCGCTCGGCGCATGCGCATGGCTGTGCCCCTGTGCCGTGGCAGGGGCGTGGCTGTGGGCGTGTGCGTCACTCATGCGCGGAACTCCGGTGCGTCCGCGTCGCGTACGAACAGCTCGTCGATGCGTTCGCGGCGGAGCAGTGGACGATGTTCGCCATCGCGCACGAGCACCACCGCGGCGCGCGGCACCATGTTGTAGGTCGATGCCATGCTCGCCGCGTAGGCACCCGTGGCGGGGATCGCCAGCAGTTCGCCGGGCCGCGGCTCGGGCAGGGGTGCGTCCTCGATGAGCACGTCGCCGCTCTCGCAGTGCACGCCCGCCACCCACCACGCACCGGTTGCAGCGTCTTCGGCACGTTCGGCGAGCAGCGCGCGGTACTGCGCCTGGTAGAGCACCGGGCGGGGGTTGTCGCTCATGCCACCGTCGACGTTGACGTAGCGGATGTCGCCCGCATCCTTGGTCACGCCGACGCGGTAGAGGGTGAGCGCGGCCTGGCCGACGATGCTGCGACCAGGTTCGACCACCAGTCGGGGGAGTTGCAGCCCGGCGTCGCGCCACTGCGAACCGAGCACCTCCGTCACGGTCGCAACCACCTGGGCCGGCGTGGGAGGTCGCTGCGTCTCGAGGTAGGCGATACCGAGGCCGCCACCGACGTCGAGGCTCTGCAGTTCGCGGCCGCCACGCGCCGTGCGCAGCTCCACCGCCCAGCCCGCCAGCCATTCGAGCACGCGACGCCATGGGTCGGTGTCGAGCAGCTGCGAGCCGAGGTGCAGGTGCACGCCCTCGGCCTCGAGCCAGTCGCTGGCGTCGGCCTGGAGGAGCAGCTCGGTCGCGACGCCGGCAGGCACGCCGAACTTCGAGCCACCGTGCGAGGTCGAGATGTATCGGTGCGTCTCCACCTCGATGTCGGGGTTCAGGCGCACGAGAATCGGCTGAACGCGTCCCGCAGCACGTGCGATCGACTCGAGGAGCACGAGCTCCTGGGGGGCGTCGACCACGACGAGACCGACACCCGCGGCGACGGCGGCCTCCAGTTCGACGCGCGACTTGTTGTTGCCGTGCAGCACGATGCGATCGCCGGGAATGCCGGCGCGCAGCGCGGTGCCGAGTTCGCCGTGGGAGGCGACGTCGACCCCGAGCCCGAGGTCGGCCAGCAGGCGCAGCATGCCGACCGAGGAGAAGGCCTTGGAGGCGTAGGCGACGAGGCTGCCGGCGGGCCAGTCGGCCAACGCGTCGATCCAGCTGCGTGCCGCTCGTTCGACGTGCGCCGCGTCGTAGACGATGACCGGAGTGGCGTAGGCCGCGGCGAGGGCCGAGGCGGCGACGCCGCCGACGTGGAGTTCGCCGTCGACGACCGCGGCGGTGTCGGGCAGGATCGGCGCGAGGTCAGACAGCATGGCAGCAGCCTATCCGTTGTCAGTCGATGACCATCGTGCCACCGATGACCGGAGCGTCGTCGGAGCCGAGCGCGGCTCCGCTCGATCCGCCGAACGTGTCGGCGAATTCGGGTCCGGCGGTCTCGACCGCGATGTCGGCGAGCGTGCGGGTGCCCGCGCCGTTGCGCACGCGCTCGGCCAGCGCCGCGTTGCGCGTGCGCGAATCGACGGTTCGCACGGCGTGGCTCATCGCCATCACCTGGCCGACGCACACGCAGAGCTTCTGCGCGCGGGTCACGGCCGTGTTCACGAGCGATCGCGTGAGCATGATCCAGTGGCTGGAGGCCACGGCACAGACCACCGCAGGCGCCTGGGAGCCCTGTGCGCGATGCACGCTGATCGCGTAGGCGAGGATGAAGCTGTCGAGCTGGTTCCGCGCGACCTCGACCTTGCGTTCGCTGATGTCGATCGTGGCCACGCCGAGTTCGGCATCCCACGCCTCGATCACCCCGACCTCGCCGTTCATGACCTCGAGGTCGTAGTTGTTGCGGGTCTGGATGACGCGGTCACCGAGGCGCAGGTCCTTGACGCCGAGCTTCGCGCCGTCCTTGTTGAGCCGCCACTGCAGGCGCGAGTTGAGGGTCTCGAGCCCGCACGGCCCCTTCTTCATCGGGGCCAGCACGAGCACGTCACGTCGCGGGTCGAGGCCGTACTTCTTGGGCAGGCGCTCCGCTGCGAAGTCGACGATCGTGCGCGCGACGTCCTCGGGATCCTCGCGATGCACGAAGAAGAAGTCGTCGTCGAGCTCCTCGGGCTCGAGGCCGAGGTCGACGCTCGCCTCCGACCGGTTGCGGTACGGCTGCTCGCCCGCGACGATGCGGTGGGCGTTGCGCACGATCATCGAGCGGGCGGCCTGGCGGAAGATCTCGGTCAGTCGCACGTTGGGCACTTCACCCGATGCGATCAGGTCGTCGAACACCTTGCCCGCGCCGACCGGGGGGAGCTGGTCGGCATCACCGACGAGCACGAGGTGCGTCGAGGGGCCGATCGCGCGCAGCAGCGAGTCGGCGAGCTTGAGGTCGACCATCGACGTCTCGTCCACGATGACGAAGCGTGCGCTGAGTGGATTCTCCTCGTCGTGCAGGAACTGGTTGGTGCCCTCGCCCGGTGCGTACGACAACAGGCGGTGGATGGTCTGAGCCGACTTGCCCGTCGCTTCCTGCATGCGACGCGCTGCCTTGCCGGTCGGCGACGCGAGCAGGTAGCGCTCCTGGCCCGAGTCGAGGCGCAGGTCGTCGAGGCCGTCGATGACCTCGAGCAGGAGCTTCACGAGCGTCGTCTTGCCGGTGCCCGGGAGGCCGGTGATGAGTGACAGGCGGGAGGTCAGTGCGTGTTCGATCGACGACCACTGCCCGTCGTTGGGGATGAAGTCGCCTTCGTACGGGCGCGGAGGTGCCTCGACGTCGACGGGCGGCTTGGTGTCGAGCAGCACGCGCACGTTGCGCGCGAGGCGCAGCTCGGTCCAGTACAGCTCGGGCAGGTAGTAGCGACGCCCCTGGTCGGTGACGTCCATGATCAGCTTGCGCGACTTGACGAGGTCGGCGAGCTGCGCCTCGACGATCGAATCGAGGCGGGCGCCGGAGTCGTGCACGCTCGTCTCGGTGGCATCGACGTAGGCGCCGTCGAGCCCGTCGGAGAACAGGTGCTGGCGCACCATGCGGCTCAGCTCCTCGTCGACGAGGAAGCAGTGCCCCTGCCCCTCGGCCTCCTGCAGGCAGTACACGATGCCGGCCTGTATCCGGCGCGGGCTCTCGAGCGGCACGCCCATGCGGCGCGCGATCGTGTCGGCGATGCGGAACCCGATGCCGCGGATCTCGACCAGGCAGTAGGGGTCGTCGTTGAGCCGCTCCAGCGTCGAGTCGCCGTACTGCTTGTAGATCTTGGCTGCCAGGCCCGAGGTGACACCGTTCGCCGCGAGGAAGACGCCGACCTTGCGCACCGTGCGGGTGGCATCCCACTCGCCGAGGATCTCGCGGATCTGCGCGGCGCTCATCTTGCGCCCCGAAGGTGTCTTCACCTCGAACAGCGCCTGCGGATCGGTGTCGATCTTGTCGAACGTCGATTCGCCGAACGTGTCGACGATCGCCTGGGCCCAGATCGGCCCGATGCCGTGCACGCTCGACTCGAGGTAGGAGACCATGCCCGCCACGGAGTGCGGCTGCGTCGCCTCGGCGGAGTCGACCATGAACGACCAACCGTGCTCGTTGTGCTCGGTCCAGCGGCCCACGCAGGCGAGGTGCTCGCCGACGTGGACGTGGGCGAGCGGGCCCTTCAGCACGACCTTCTCGCGCCGTTCGTCTTCGGCGCGGAGGATGGAGAAGGTCCCCTCGGAATTGGAGAAGACGATCGCCTGCACGGTCGCCTCGATCCGTGTGGCATTCGCATCCTTGGGAGCCGCGGGCATGCTGCGCTTCCGGAAGAAGTCCGGGTCACTCTTGCCGCCGCGGCGCGGGGCGCCGCCCGACGTCGAACGCTTGGGGCTCGCGGGCATGGGGGTCATCCTATGGGCCTCCGGGGCGAAAGCACCTGTGCGGGGCGGGGCAAGCCACGCGGGCGCGGGAATCATGGAGGAGAACCGTGGTTCCTGACCCTATGGAAGCGTGTGCGTCGGATGCAGGCGCGGTAAGCTGCGCCGCATTGCCCTCCGAGCGGAAAGGCCCCACATGGCTGACACCCCCACGAATTCCGACGACCAGCGAGCGCCCCTCACCACGCGCCAGGGTCATCCCGTCTACGACAACCGCAACCAGCGCACGGTCGGTGCACGCGGGCCGGCCACGCTCGAGAACTACCACTTCCTCGAGAAGATCAGCCACTTCGACCGCGAGCGCATCCCGGAGCGCGTCGTGCACGCCCGTGGCGCCCTCGCCTACGGCTTCTTCGAGGCCACCGGCACGTGGGGCGACGAGCCCATCGCGCAGTTCACGCGTGCCAAGCTGTTCCAGGAGGCCGGCAAGCGCACCGACGTCGCCCTGCGCTTCTCCACCGTGATCGGGGGACGCGATTCCTCCGAGGCGGCTCGTGACCCGCGCGGGTTCGCGATCAAGTTCTACACGGAGGACGGCAACTGGGACCTCGTCGGCAACAACCTCGGCGTGTTCTTCATTCGCGACGCGATCAAGTTCCCCGACGTCATCCACTCGCTCAAGCCCGACCCGGTCACGTTCCGCCAGGAGCCGTCGCGCATCTTCGACTTCATGTCGCAGACGCCCGAGGCGATGCACATGATCGTCAACCTGTTCAGCCCGCGTGGCATCCCGGCGGACTACCGCCACATGCAGGGCTTCGGCGTGAACACCTACAAGTGGGTCAACGCCGCGGGCGAGACCAAGCTGGTGAAGTACCACTGGCTCCCCAAGCAGCAGGTGCGATCGATGACCGAGGAGGATGCCGCCAACGTGCAGGCAGGTGACCTCGGCCACGCAACCAAGGACCTCCACGACGCGGTCGGTCGCGGCGACTTCCCGGAGTGGGAGCTGTTCGTCCAGATGATGGACGACCACGACCACCCGGAGCTCGACTTCGATCCGCTCGACGACACCAAGGCCTGGCCGGAGGAGATCTTCGAGCCGCGCAAGGTCGGTCGCATCGTGCTCAACCGCATGCCGGTCGACAACTTCGCCGAGAACGAGCAGATCGCCTTCGGCACGGGCGTACTCGTCGACGGCCTCGACTTCTCCGACGACAAGATGCTCGTCGGCCGCACCTTCTCCTACTCCGACACCCAGCGCTACCGCGTCGGCACCAACTACCTGCAGGTGCCGGTGAACCAGCCGAAGACGCCCGTGTCGACCAACCAGCGTGACGGCCAGATGGCGTACGCGGTCGACGGCCAGGGCGAGAACCCGCACGTCAACTACGAGCCCTCGATCACCGGCGGCCTGCGCGAGGCTGACCATCCGGCGCACCGCGAGCAGGGCCCGGTCTACAACGCCCAGCTCACCCGTGATCACCTGCCGCGCACCAACGACTACCTGCAGGCGGGTCAGCGCTTCCGCCTCATGGAGGAGTGGGAACAGGACGACCTCGTCGCCAACCTGACCGACCTCATCGGGCAGTGCGCGCGCCCGGTGCAGGAGCGCATGGTGTGGCACCTGCTCATGGTCGAGGACGAGCTCGGTCTCCGCGTCGGTGAGGGCATCGGCGTCACGGCCGACGACGTGCGCGGTCTCCAGCCGCTCCCCACGCAGCAGTTCACGGCAGAGGAGCAGGCGCGTCTCGCGAACCTCGGCTCCAACGGCCCGCGCGACGTTGCCGGCATCACGATGACCCACTGTGTGCCGAACGAGCGTCACGTCGTCAGTCGCGACGGCGTGCCCGCCTGACCGATTCCGCAGCACCGCACGAGGCGTCGTCGTCAGCCCCCTTCGGCTGGCGGTGGCGCCTCGCTGCGTTGGCGGTCATCTGGGGTTCGAGCTTCCTCCTGATCAAGGTCGCCCTCCACGACTTCACCCCGTGGGTGATCACGACGGGACGCATCACGCTCGGCGCGATCACCGTGCTCGTCATCGTGCGCATCACCGGCGACCGCCTGCCCCGCAGTCGCACGGCCTGGCTGCACGCCGGAGTGACCGGCATCCTCACGAACGCGATCCCGTTCTCGCTGTTCGCATGGGGCGAGACCCACCTGAGTTCAGTGCTCGCCGGCATCTGGAACGCGACCACTCCACTCATGACCCTCCTCGTCACGCTCGTGCTGCTGCGCAGTGAGCGGCCCACCCGGCGTCTCGTGCTCGGCATGCTCATCGGGTTCGCCGGTGCCGTCGTCGTGCTGGGTCCGTGGTCCGGCTTCGGTGGGGGAGCGGCGCGCGCGCACCTCGCGTTCGCGGTGGCCGCGGCCTGCTACGGCATCGGCACGCCCTACATGCGTCGGTTCCTGTCGCCGCGGCCGGAGAGCACGACATCGCTCGCCGCTGCGCAGCTCGTCGTCGCCGCGGTGGCGCTGCTCGTGCTGGCGCCGTTCGTGACGCACCTCCCTGCGGCCAACGACGTCGCCGTCGGATCGGCCCTCGCGGTGCTCGGCCTCGGCGTGCTCGGCACCGGGATCGCCTACTACCTCTTCACGGCGCTCGTTCGTGGCGCGGGTGCGGTCACGGCTGCGAACGTCACCTACCTCATGCCGATCGTCTCGACCACGCTCGGGGTCGTCGTGCTGGGCGAGACGATCGGGTGGAACGAACCACTCGGCGCGCTCGTCATCCTCGTCGGTGTCGCCCTGGCTA
>JAOPYW010000320.1 GCA_025964405.1 Thermoleophilia bacterium
CAGGTCGGATTCGAAGGCGGTGCCGATGTCGGTGGAAGTCGTGAGGCGAGCCAGGGTCGCCTCCCGACCGGCGGCATCGAGGCGGCCCTTCTCGACGGCCCGCGTCAGTTGTCGGGCGATGCCCTCCATGTCGCGTTCGATCACGGCTTCGCTCTGTTCGACCACGCGCACGGCGAGGCCTGCCTGCGCACAGACCTGGGCGATGCCCGATCCCATGGTGCCGAAGCCGATGACGGCGACGCGCGCGATCGGTCGTGCGGAGGGGGATGTTGCATCGGTCATCGGGGCTCTCGCTCGCTGTGCGGTTACGGGGTCGTGCAGGTCATATCCATCGCGCAAAATCTGAACACCCGGCGGTGACGACGGAGTGTCGCATCGCTGTCGCACCTTCGACACGAAGTCGTGTCGAAGCGCGCGACTCGCGTGCGTGGCGGTGCTCGAACATGTCTCCATCAACCCCAACGAGGAGAGTAGCCATGTCGAGGACCGAGCGAGTTGAACGAGAGCGTGGCCAGTCCACGGTCGAATACGTCGGCCTGGCCGTCGCAGTGGCGGTGTTGCTCGCGGCAATCGGGGGCGGTATCGGTGGGCACGCCGACAAGCTCGGCGGAGCCGTGACGAAGCGCCTGCAGGAAGCCATCAGTGCAACGAAGTGACCGTCGAGGCGGAACCGCCCCAGACGCACCACAGGGGAGCCCGGGGCTCCCCTGTGGTCGTATGCAGTGCTGGCGGCGATCCGGCCACGAAGCGGTTCGCCCGACCGTCGCCTACTTCGTCGGGTCAATCGGGAGCCACCCGCCGCGCGACGTGTTGCTCACCTGGGCCTCGGGATGCGAGACGGTCACGACGACGGGAGCAGGCGTGAGGTCCTTCACGTGGTCGCGGAACTCCTGCATGGTCGTCTCGACGCCCTTCTCGAGGTCACGGAGCTGCTCCATGCGCTGCTCGATGACGTCGATGCGGAAGCCGATCTGCTCGCCCTGTTCGTACAGCGCCTTGATCGCGCCTGCGAGACCCGACCACCCGGTCGTCATGGTGTCGACGACGACGTCGAGGTCGTCTGCGCGTCGCGACCGGTCCTCGTCGAGGGTCGAGGCGATCGACGCGATGCGGTCGAGTGACGCCCGGTTGGCGTCGACGAGGCCCGTCAGCACGCCGGCGAGGTCACGCTGGCTTCCCTGCACCTGCTCGAGCACATTGCGTTCGACGCGATCGAACCGGCCGGGCAGCTCGACCTCCAGCTTGCGGATGGTGGCGGACGGCTCGGCGAGCTCGTCACGGAGCGACTGGTCGACGCGCTCGATCGCCGACCGCAGCTGGCTCTCGACGCGGTCGAACTCGCCGTGCACGCCTCGTTCGAATCGTCCGACGGTCTCGCCGACGTTCTCGACGTCGCGCTCGACGCGCTGCACACTGTCGGTCAGGCCCTGGGTCATGCGTGTGACGTTGGTCGCGATCGACTGCTCGAGCTGGGCCACGTCCTGCTGCACGGCACCATGGATCGCCGAAGCGGCGTGATCGAGGTCCTCGCGCACGCCGCTACGCGTATCGTGAACGCCACGGTCGACCTCGGTCGTCAGCTCCTCGCGGAGGAGGCGAATGCCCGCGACGGGCTTCGACACGTGCGACTCGATCGAACCTTCGATGCGTTCCGCCAGCTTCGGCAGGTCGCTCCCGAGCTGCTGCTGCACGGCGTGGATGGTCTCGGCCGAATCGCGGACCTCCATCCGCACGATGCGCTCGACGTGGTCGCTGACGTTGCCGACGATCTGGCTCGGCAGCACGTCGGTGACCTGCTGGAGGTTGCGCAGGGCGGTGCGTGTCTGTGCCCAGAACTGCAACTCGTCCTCGCTCGGCGCGGTCGACGCCTGTGCGGCGGAGCGGCGTGTCGGGGCGGGTTCGTAGGCGGTGTCCGAGCTCGTCCACGTCGCACGCGACTCGCTGGCCGGCGCGGCGGTCGGGGCAGGTGCCGTGGCGGGTGCCTCATCCTCGGCATCCCACGACGCGATCAGGTCGGTGACCGAGTTGGAAGCGGGCGCGACGATCGCATCCTGCGCAGGAAGGGAGGAGGCGGCTTGGGCTGGAGCCGGTGCGGCGAACACGTCGTCGAGCACCGGTTCGAAGCGGACGTCGTCCCCCTCGGTCTCGCGCCAGTTCCCGCTCGCATTGGCGGGACTCTCGTCGCTGGTGGCGGGAGACGACGTGTGGGTCGGGCGCAGGGTGGCGATGGACGGATCATCGACCAGTTGGTCGCTGGCCGCCGGCTCACCGAGCGCGGTGAGCTGGAACGCTGCAAGGCGCTCCTCGAGTTGCCGCTCCGCCTTGCGGAGTGCGTCCTCGATGAGATCGGATTGTGGCGTTTGTTCGTCAGCCATGGAGCACGCTTCCCGTCGGTTCTGTCCTACACGACGGTTGTGGCCCACGAACAACGTTCGCAAACCTTCCTGATGCCCCGCGTCGGCCTCGTGCAAGTCCCGTGCGAAGCGGGTGTCAGGCCCTGCGTGGCTGGTGCCGAAGAGCGCTCAGCCACGTGCCAACACCGCATCCATGGAGCAGGCCCGTGCACCCACGACCCGTGACGAACGACGACGACATCCAACATCCCGAAGTGCCGCACCTTCGCGCGGTCGAATCGTCCGCAGCGCCCCAGGCGTCCGGGTCGGCAGCGCGCTGGTGGACGGTGTCGCTGCGCGGCGAGGTGGTCGTCGCCGAGCTCCAGCGTGCCGATCGCATGTGGAGCCGCATGCGGGGCCTGCTCGGTCGGCAGTCGCTGCCCGCGCAGGAGGGCCTCTGGATCACTCCGTGCCCGTCGATCCACATGATGGGCATGCGCTTCGCCATCGACGCGGTGTTCCTCGATGAACAGCATCAGGTCGTGCGCGTGTTCGAGGACCTGCAGCCCGGACGGGTCGCCCGCGGGGGCAAGTTCGCGCACTCCGTCCTCGAGTTGCCCCAGGGCAAGGCGGCGTTCTTCAATATCCGCGTAGGTGATCGCCTCGTGCTGTCGCCCGGCGACGACGCGTGACTCAGGAACGAGAGTGCAACAAATCCGTGACGAAGGTGTCGAGTTCCTGACGCCGATGGAGCGCGGATGGACTCGGCAGGAAGCACGGTCCCGTGCGGGAAAACATATCTGTGCTGAAGCTGCGGCCATGGAACGAAAAGTACGCTCCGAGCTTGCAAATCTTGCAATATGATCGTTGCGCGCTGGTAACTTCTGCGTGATCCTGACTGACGGAAAGCCTACGTCCGCCAGCCAGGAGAGCCCGTGTCACGCACCCATCCGGTCGTCCTCGTCGTCGACGACGAGCCCCACATCCGCAGCTTCCTCGAGGCCAACCTGCTCAGTGACGACTTCACGGTCCACTCAGCCAGTTCGCTCGCCCAGGCGCGCTCGCGCCTCTCGGCCTACGTGCCCGACATCGTGCTCCTCGACGTGGGCCTCCCTGACGGTTCAGGATTCGACTTCTGCCGCGAAGTGCGCGGCGCCGACCCGCTCGTCGAACGATTCGACCCGGCCGTACCGGTGATCATGCTCACCGCGCGCACCGAGGAGGTCGATCGCGTCAGGGGCTTCCATCGTGGCGCCGACGACTTCGTCGCGAAGCCGTTCCACTACCCGGAGCTGCTCGCCCGGATGCATGCGGTGTTGCGCCGCGCATCGGACCGGGTCGAGCGCGACGTGCTCCAGGTTGCTGGCATCAACCTCGACATGCGTTCGCGGGAGGTGCGCGTGAACGGTCAGCGGGTCGACCTGTCCTCGAAGGAGTTCCTGCTGCTGGCTGCGCTCGCGAGCGAGCCGCGTCGGGTCTTCCGGAAGCAGGAACTGCTCGAGAGCGTCTGGGGGTTCCGATCGATGGGATCGACGCGTACGCTCGATTCGCACGCCAGTCGCCTGCGCCGGAAGCTTCGACCCCTGGGTGACGGGCGGGCGTACGTAGGCAACGTCTGGGGCGTCGGGTATCGGCTCGTCGCGCTCGAGGAGCAGGCGTGATCAGGCGGCTCCATGCAACGCCGATCCACCTCCAGGTCGGGCTCGTGCTCGCGACCATCCCGATCGTGGTGGCGCTGTTCGGCATCACCTTCGCCCGGGTCGCGATCGACGTCGCGCTGGATGGTGAGGACGTGCAACTCGTGCACAGCATCACGCGGGCAGTTCGGGTCGCCGTCGGCCTGACGGTCGCCTGCGCGACCGTGGCGGCCGCAGGTGCGGCGCTCCTGTTGCGCGGTTCGATCCGGTCGGTGATCGACCACCTCAGGGAGGCAACTGTGGCGATCTCGGACGGGCAGTTCGGGCACCGCGTCGGCGGCGAGCGCCGCCGCGACGAGCTCGGACACCTCGCCCACGCGATCGATGCGATGGCCATGCGGCTCGAACAGCTCGAACAGGCGCGGCGACGCCTGCTGGCGTGCGTGTCACACGAGTTGCGAACCCCGCTCACGATCGTGCGTGGGCACGCCTACACGCTAGGCCGGGACGAGCATGACCCACTGCGCCGGGC
>JAOPYW010000341.1 GCA_025964405.1 Thermoleophilia bacterium
ATCGTTCGACGTACGGAGGACGTGCGCCGTGGTGCGGGACCACCGGGCGCTGGGACACCACGCTCGGGGACGACATGACGATCAACGCTGCCTCCACCTATCGCGCCGCTGCGGTAACGCCCGTGGCGGGCCGCACGACGAGCGCCTCCACCGACACCCACGGCGAGCAGGTCGGGTCGACCGTGACCGACGAGGGGCTCCTGGTCAGCAACCCGGCCGGAGCGCGATCGTTCCTCAAGGGCACGGGGCTCGCCATCGGCATCGCTGGAGCTGCGGCACTCGCAGGCGGTGCGATCATCGGGGCCGGGCTGCTGCGTGGCTCGGGCGGCGCGGTCAGCAGCCTCAGCAAGTACCTCCCCCAAGCGCTCATCGGCGGCGGCGCCGCTGCTGCGGTCGGCGGATTGATGTTCGGCATGTCGCACATGCGCTCGCTCCAGCCGACCTACCAGCCGCTGCTGGAGGGCAACGTCGACGACATGTC
This sequence comes from Thermoleophilia bacterium, assembly GCA_025964405.1. Classification (GTDB taxonomy): domain Bacteria; phylum Actinomycetota; class Thermoleophilia; order Gaiellales; family SKUG01; genus JAGQUL01. Next base: position 482 of record JAOPYW010000341.1, read on the forward strand.
GACCGCGGTGCAGCACGCCCTCGCGACCGGTGACGACGTGGCCATCCTCAACCAGGCCAACGGCAAGTTCGGCCTGGTCGATGCGTCGAAGCTCGAGTTCGACCAGGTAGCGGGATTCCTCGACGACCTCGAGCTCAACGTCGCGAGCTGGACGGGCGTCGTGACGCGCGACGGTGACCTCCTGCGGATGACCCAGGACGGTACGCTCCACATCACCGGTCGCGCCAGCGCACCCGCGTTCGACCCGAGTGTCCTGACCGCGGCCACGGCATCCGCCCAGCTGACCGGCCAGCAGGTCGGCACCGATTCCCGGCATGGCGTCATCAGCTTCGGGCAGCAGCGGGGCCCCGCAGCCGGCTACGCGACGCGCGCCGAAGCGATCGCCGACGTCAAGCTCCTCGACGTGCCGGTCGCGCTCGTGCAGGTGAAGGATGCGATCGTCGCCTTCGAACTCCACGGTTCGCGCCCACTGGAGCTCACACGCCACGGCAGCGTGCTGACCACCACCGCCGATCTCACGATCGTCGACGACGAGAGCACCTACCGGACGACGTCGAACACGGCGCCGTTCGAGCGCACTGGATCCACGCTCACGAACCCTGCGACGCTCTCGGCGGCGACGGCCGGGGAGCTCAGCGGTCAGCGCATCGGGCCCGACGTCGACGGCCGCACCGTGCGCTTCGGCGCGCAGGTCGGTGACCCGGCCGGCTACCAGAAGCTGTCACAGGCGATCGCCGGCACGGCGGGGGCCTCCGCCCCGGTTGCGGTCGTGCCGGTCTCCGACGGGCTCGCCACCTTCGAGCTCACGGGCGCCCGCGCAGGTGAGTTCCCGCTGAACGGCAGCGTGAATTCCGAGATCGCGAAGCTCACGATCATCAAGGGCACCGACGTGTACCGCGCGCCCTCGGCCGGCGCTGCGTTCGAGCGCATCGGGAGCACCGTGCCGTTCGATCCGAACTCGGTGCTCGGCAAGTCGGTCCGCTGGCACAGCGTCGACTCGCTGGTCGCCACGGGAACCAACGGCGAGGACATGATCGCGGGCATCCGCAGCGACACGGCCCTCGTCGACGCGGTGTTCGCCGGCTCGGCAGGTGGTGCCACGGTGCTCGCAGACCACGACATCGACGGCGGCACGACCTACTACAAGTACGCACTGGGCCTCGGCGACGGTGCGGGATCGGTGAGCAACGCCCAGGAGCTCGCGACGCTCCGCAAGGAGCACCTCGTTCGTCACACGTACCAGGAGCACACGCCCGCGGGCCGCGATTCGCGAGCAGCCGCGAACGCTGCATACGTGAACCGCACGACCTACGAACGCGATGCCGCCATCTTCAACAATGAGTACCTCCGCGCCACCGACGAGTCGGTGACGTTCAACGGGCGCGACAACGGTCGCACCAGCGACCTGCAGCGCGACATCGTGCGCGGCGTCGAGGCGCGTGAGGAGGCGGAGCGACAGGCCGAGGCCGCGCGCCGCGCCGAGGAGGAGCGCCAGACGCGTGCGGAGGCCGAGCGACAGGCCGAGGCCGACCGCCAGCGAGCCCAGGACGAATACGACCGCACGCATCCGACCAGTCCCGGTGACGACTACGGCACCAGCCCGGGGGACGACTACGGTTCCGGCTCCACGGGTGGGTCGTCGAGTGGCGACGACTACGGCTCTGGTTCGAGCGGTGGTTCGTCGGGCTCGACCGGGGGGTCGTCCGGCGATGACTACGGCGACGACTACGGCTCGGGTTCGAGCGGTGGTTCTTCGGGATCCAGTGGCGATGACTACGGCAGTGACTACGGTGGTTCGTCGGGGGATTCGTCCGACAACGGCAACCCGGGCGAGGACGACTTCTAGGTCGCCGTCGCGACCACTGCCATGCGGTAACCCAACAGCGTCGCACGCCAGCGAGGGACCAGGCCCGCCTCGTCGAGCAGCTCGAGCAGCTCGTCGGGTGCGTAGGCGCGCAGCACCGACACCGGACCATCGAACCGCGTCAGCGGGTTGCGCGTCACGAGCGGGCCGACCACCTTCGCGAACAGCCACGGATGCCACGCACGGATGAGGTCGTTGACGACCACCACGTGCGCGCTCACGCGGCGCATCTCCGCCAGCACCGCGACGGCCGCCGCCGGCTGGAAGTGGTGCAGCATGAGCGAGCACGTCACCACGTCGAACGAGTCGTCGTCATACGGCATCGCGAGCGCGTCGCCCTGCACGTAGTCGATGAGCCCCGTCGTGCGCCGACGCGCCTCGTCGAGCATCTCGGGCTTGATGTCGAGGCCGGTCACGTGGACATCGACCCGCTGCTGCGCGAGGTGATCGAGCATCGCGCGGGGCATGTCGCCGGCGCCGGTGGCGACGTCGAGGATGCGCAGGGAACCCTCCGGCACGAACCGCTTCGCCCGTGCGTGGTCGAGGGCGCGGAGCGTCAGGCGGTTGCCGCCGACGAACTGGTTGAGCCGGCTCAGGTCGTCGAGCGCCCCGGCGATGTCAGCCGGGTCGGCGTCGTCGGCGTCCATGTGTTCGTCGATGTCGACGCGGCGGGGTCTGGGGAGCGGCATGCCTCGACGCTACCCGGTCGCGCGGATGTCAGGCGTCGCCGCGCCCCTGCCGACCGACGACCACGGTCGCCTCGAGGTCGTCATCGGTCGCGACGCGCACGTCGAGGCCACCTGTCGTGAACGCGGCGCTCGTGTGGGGGAGCTGGTGGCGGCTCGTCTCCACGAGCAGGTGTCCGGCCCGACTGAGCCAGCGGTGCGCATCGAGCGCGACGCGTCGATGGACCTCGACCCCGCCCGCGCCCCCGTCGAGGGCGAGCGCGGGTTCGTGCTCACGTGCTTCGCGCGGCAGCAGGTCGAGTTCGTCGGTAGGCACGTACGGAGCGTTGACGAGCAGCAGGTCGACCCGGCCGCGGAGCGCGGCGGGGAGTGGGGCGAACAGGTCGCCCTCGTGCACGCGCTCCGATGCCGGCAGGTTGCGACGCGCGCACCGCACGGCAACCGGGTCGACGTCGGCAGCATGCAGCTCCACATCATCGACGGCGTCGAGCAGGGCGGCGCCGATGGCACCGGATCCGCAGCACAGGTCGACGACGACCATGCCGGGGCGCGCCAGTTCGACGGCTGCGCGAACCAGCAGTTCGGTGCGGTGGCGGGGCACGAACACGCCCGGCTCGACCTGGATGCGCACGCCGCACAACTCGGCCCAGCCGACGACCTGTTCGAGCGGCTCACCCGCGACCCGACGCGCGACGAGTGCATCGACGTCGGCGCCCTCGGCAGCCGCGCGCAGGAGGAGGTCGGCCTCGTCCTCGGCGAACACGCATCCTGCGGCGCGCAGCTGACGTGTGATGTGGGCGCGGATGGTCGGCACGGCGCCAGTCTAGAACGGGCCAACCGGGGTCCGCCTGACAACGCGCGATGGTCGTGGGCTCGAAGTACCGGGGAGGGCGCGTGCGGTGCGGGACCACTGCGCGTGCTTCGGGACGACGATGTGGGGACGACATGAGCAGTGTGCAGGCAGCATCGAGTGCGCCGAGCGTGCGGACGACGACGGGAACCGGGCCGCGCGACGCGCGTGGACCCGCCGACGAGCAGCCGGCAACGGGCACCAAGACGAGTGCCGGCACCATCGGCTGGACCATGACCGACAAGGGGCTCCTGGCCAGCGACCCCGAGGGCGGTCGCACCTTCCTCAAGGGCTTCGGGGGATTCGTCGGGCTCGCGGGTGCTGCCGCGGCCGTCGTCGGCGGAGTCGGTGGGGTGCGCAACCTGATGGGCTCCGGCGGCGCGAGCGTGTTGTCGAGCAAGGCCGGCCTGATCCTCGGCGTCGGTGGCGGCGTCGCGGCGCTCGGCGGCATCATGTGGGGGCTGTCGCACCTCGAGGGCCTGCAGCCCAAGTACACCAAGCTCCAGGAGCAGGGCATCGGCGACCTCGACACCGCGATCGAGCACGCCGCGAAGGCCGGCGACGACACCGCCGTGCTGCAGTACGAGGGCGGCAAGTACGGCCTCGTCGACGTGCACCGGCAGGATTTCGACCGGTCGGCGCCGTCAGGCGACCTCGGCTCGGGCATCCAGCAGGCGCACTGGTCGGCACTGGTGACCCAGGACGGCGAGCTCGCGCAGCCCGCGACCGACCCTGCGGGGCCGTGGTCGTACCTCGGTCGCGCCTTCCCGAAGGCCGTCGACGTGTCGAAGCTCGAGCCGGCGACCGCCGGTTCGCTCACCGGGCAGCAGCTCGGCACCTCGAGCGATCACGCGCGCATGAACTTCGGCGCGGTGAAGGGCGATGCCGCCGGCTACGGCACGCGGCTCGAGGCGATCGCAGCGGCCGGCGACAACGGCATCGTCATCAAGACCGGAAGCCGCTACATGGTGTTCGACACCCAGGTGCCGAACGACGACATCCGCGGAGTGGCGACACGCGGCACGGCGATCGACGACCTGTCGGGCACGACCGTGCGCCAGGGCGCGAAGCTCTACGCGGCCGACGGTGCACGCGCCGCGTTCGAGTTCACCGGGCGTGCGACGCCGTTCGACCCGCAGGAGCCGATCGGCTACTCGGTCTCCGACCACCGCATCGACTCGCACGTCACGTCGACCACCGATCGCGGCATCCTCGCCCAGCTGCGCGGCAACGCCGGTCTCGTCGACGCGGTGGAGGCCGGCTCGAACCCCGGCGTGACCGTGCTGGCCGCCACCGACCCGAACGGCACGACGACCTACCACGAGTACCAGCTCGGTGCGCGCACGGGTGAGGGCTCGAACTGGGACGTCGAGATGTTCCAGGAAGTCGCCTCGATGGCGAAGTGGCATCACGCCAGCTCGCGGTACGAGGAGTTCACGCCCTACGGATCCGACACGCGCGAGGCCGTGAACTACGCCTACGTCGATCGCATCGACACGGCGAGTGACACGGTCGAGTTCGGCAGCGAGCGCCTGCGCGACTCGGGCACCTACGAGACCTTCCACGGTCGCGACTCCGGACGCACGAGCAGCTTCAAGCGCGAACTCATCGGGCGCATCGAGCAGCGTGAGGCCGCCGAGGCTCGCCGACGCGCGGAGGAGCAGCGCCGCGCCGAGGAGGCCGAGCGCCAGCGCCAGCAGGACGAGTACGACCGCACGCATCCGACGAGCCCCGGTGACGACTACGGCACGAGCCCGGGCGACGACTACGGCTCGGGTGGGTCGTCAGGTGGGTCATCGGGTGGATCATCAGGTTCGAGCGGCGACGACTACGGCTCCGACACCGGTTCGGGCTCGAGCGGCGGTTCGTCGGGTTCCAGTGGCGACGACTACGGGAGCGACTACGGCGGCTCGTCGGGAGATTCGTCCGACAACGGC
>JAOPYW010000343.1 GCA_025964405.1 Thermoleophilia bacterium
CTTCGCTCCATGGTGACCTCCCTTGAATGGTACCTCGCGACAAATAGTAGCGCATGGCGCGGGGCACCACAACGCCCTTCGTACGTTTCGCGGGCCGCGGGCCGGGAACTCGTTCGCAATGCATGCAATCGGGCACGACACCTCGCGAGCGGACCTCCTCGACCTCGACCCACGGGACCACCTGGTCGGCGCCCCCGAGACCGGCGTGACGATCGTGCTCTACGGCGACTTCCAGTGCCCGTTCACGGCGAACGCCGCCGCCGAGGTGCGGGAGCTGCGTGCGACCGACGGCCCGGAGACGTTCGCCTACGTCTTCCGCCAGTTCCCGCTCGCCAAGCATCCCGACGCCTATGCGGCAGCGCTCGCATCCGAGATCGCCGCCACGCAGGGGAAGTTCTGGGAGATGCACGACCTGCTCTTCGCGCGAGATGGCGATCTCCACCTGCGGTCCTTGCGCGCCTGCGCGGCGGAGCTCGGCATCGACGCCGAGACCTTCGGCACGCTGCTCCGTGACCCTGACGTCGCCGAACGGGTCGAACGCGACCTGCGCAGCGGTGCGTCGCTCGGGGTCACCGGGACCCCCACGTTCTTCGTGAACGGCGAGCGCAAGCCGAGCGACCACTCGGTGGAGCTCTTCCGGAGCTGGGTCGCGCAGGCCCACCCGGCCTAGGCTGCGACGACAGCTCCCCCTCGCCCGAGCAAACTGGACGGTTTACAGGAAACGGATCTCGTCGTACCGTGGAGTGGAAGACCTGCGTCGGCGCCCCCACCTGCCTGCGCACCACCCCCACTTTCGAGGACCGTCACCCATGACCCAGGGCGGACTGCTACGTAGGATCCACGGCCTCGGCCAGTACAAGGAGATCTGGCTCGCCGGGCTCCTGTGCATGGTGCTGACGCTCATCATCATCCCGCTCAAGCCGTGGATGATCGACTTCTTCCTGGCGCTCAACCTGCTCATGAGCATCCTGATCATGGTCACGGCCATGTACATCAAGCGGGTGCTCGACTTCGCCGTCTTCCCGGCGATGCTGCTCGTCACCACGCTCTTCCGCATCGCGATCTCGATCGCGACGGCGCGCCTCATCCTCTCGAACACGCCGAAGTACTACCACGACGCCGCCGGCTGGGGGAAAGAGGCCCAGATCGAGCACGCGAAGACCGCGGCGGGGCACGTGGTCAAGTCGTTCGGTGAGCTCGTCGCGGCGAACAACGCCGTCATCGGCATCATCATGTTCATCATCATCATGGTCGTGCAGTTCGTCGTGGTCGCACAGGGTGCCGGCCGCGTGTCGGAAGTCGCGGCCCGCTTCACCCTCGACGCCATGCCGGGCAAGCAGATGGCGATCGACGCCGAGATGCAGAACCGGGCGATCACGCCTGAGGACGCCAAGCAGAAGCGCGAGGACCTCGAGCGTGAGAGCGCGTTCTTCGGCGCCATGGACGGTGCCATGAAGTTCGTGAAGGGCGACGCGATCGCCGGCATGGTGATCGTGGTCGTGAACATCATCGGCGGCCTCATCATCGGCGGCGTGATGGGTGGCATGGCGTTCGGCGACGCGGCGAGCACCTTCACCGTGCTCACGATCGGCCAGGGCCTGCTCGAGCAGATCCCGTCGCTCATGGTCGCGATGGCAGCAGGTTTCCTCGTCACCCGCGGCGGCACGCCGAACAACCTCGGCGCGGAGATCGGTGGTCAGCTGCTGCAGAACTCGCGCTCGATGGCGATCTCGGCCGGCATCCTCGCGCTCATCGGCGCGGCTCCGGGCATGCCGAAGCTCGCGATGTGGAGCCTGGCGCTGGCGCTGGCGGTCACGGCGTACATGATGGCCAAGAAGAAGAAGCAGCTGCTCATCGACGAGGCGGGCGAGGAGATCGCCGGCGACGCGACCCCGCAGGACGAGATCTCGCAGTCGATGCTCCGCACGGATGCGATCTCGCTCGAGGTCGGCCCGGAGCTGGCGCGGCTCGCCGATCCGGAGGTCAACGGCGAACTGCTCACGCGGCTCAAGGACGTGCGCCGCCGCATCGCGATGGAGTTCGGCGTCATCGCCCCGGGCGTCCGCGTCAGGCCGCACATGTCACTCGACCCGGGTGGCTACCAGATCCGCGTGAAGGGCGACCTCGTCGCCGAGGGGCACGTCTACACCACGCACGTGCTCGGCATCGGTGCCGACCTCGACGTGCCGGGCATCGACGTCGAGCACACGACCGATCCGATCTACGGCACGCCCGCCGTGTGGATTCCCGAGCAGTACGCCAACCTCGGTGCGCAGCAGGGCCTGCAGGTGTTCGACGCGCAGGACGTCGTCTCGACGCACGTCGCCGAGATCGTCAAGCAGCACCTCGCGGAGCTGCTCACGCGTGAGGAGGTCGCCGAGCTGCTCAACATGGCGCGCCAGGATTCACCGATGGTCGTGCAGGAGCTCGTGCCGAACATGCTCGCGCTGGGCCAGCTCCGGCAGGTGCTGCAGAACCTCGTGAAGGAACAGGTGCCGATCAAGGACCTCTCCACCATC
>JAOPYW010000064.1 GCA_025964405.1 Thermoleophilia bacterium
AACTCGGACTCGGCGACACCGCCAATCGCAGCACTCCCACGAACGTTCCGGGTCTGGTCGGTACCCGATGGCTGTCACTCGGGTACGACCAGACGTTCGCCGTCACCCGCACCGGCACGGTGCTGGCAGCCGGAGCCAATGCAAGGGGGCAGCTCGGCGATGGTACGATCATCAATCGATCCGCCTTCGTCGCCTCCGACTTCTCCTGCGGGTGCCAGAATTTCGTCAAGGTCATCGGTGGTGGCTACTTCTCCGCGGGCATCAAGGCGGACGGCACCACGTGGGTCTGGGGCTGGAACAACCACGGCCAGCTCGGCTTGGGCCTCCCGATGCTCGCCGGCACCCAGGTCACCAGCCCGCAGCAGTTGACGCTGCCGGCCGGGCGCATCGTTCGCAACCTCTACCTCGGTAGCTACCACGCCTTCGCGGTGGCGGACGACGGCACGGTCTGGAGCTGGGGCCAGAACGGCAACGGAGAGCTTGGACTGGGCGACACGACCGACCGAAATGTTCCCGTGCAGGTTCCGGCCCTGACGGGCGCGCGCGACCTCGCACTCGGCTATGCGAACACCTACGTTCTGATGGCCGACGGCACCGTTCGAGCCATGGGCGACAACCAGTTCGGTCAGGTAGGCGATGGAACCACTGTGACGCGAACGTCGCCAGTGACGATCGCGGCGGTCGTCGGGGCACGTCAGATCGTCGCGGGCAGGTATGGGGCGTTCGCGTCGATGCCAAACGGGTCCGTGCTCGCAGTGGGACGTAACGCCGAGGGGGCACTCGGGCAGGGAGACCTGGTCGACCGGAGCTCGTTCGTGGCAGTTCCGGCACTCGCGGGCGCGCGCGATCTCGCCATGGGCTCCGCCCATTCAGCCGCGATCATCTCGAACGGGTCGCTGCTCGCAGCAGGACGTAGCACCGACGGCGAACTCGGACTGGGCGACTGGGCGGCCACCCGTTCGACGTTCGCGACCGTCACCAGCGTCGGAGCGGTTCGCAGCGTCTCCTCCGGACGCTCGCACGTCATGGTCGTGACCGGATCGGGAACCGTCCTCGCGACGGGATACAACTACCTCGGCCAGCTCGGCCTCGGCGATACGACGGACCGCAACACGTACACGGCCGTCACGGCGCTCGGCGACATCCGTGACCTGACGCTCGGTGGCTACAACTCCATCGTCATCGACACCGACGGCGTCTTTCGTGCGTGGGGCGACAACTCACACGGCCAGATGGGGGTCGGCGACACGACGGGCACCACGACGCCGCAGTTCGCGGCAGGAGGGTGCACGCCACCGACCGTCCCCTCCAGCGGAGGGCAGTACCTCGCCGACGGCGCGACGGTGATCGCGGCAGGGTCCTACGCAGGCACTACCGTGGTGTTGTCGATCACGGCCGGCGACATCGACGGTGGTGGCACGACGCTGACCCCCTGGGTCGAGGTGACGACAGGTAGTTTCGCGGGCACGTGTGGTAACCCCGGCGCGAACATGTTCAGCGGAGCGGCGGTGGCTGCGCCGACCGGCGGAGCAGGTCAGACCCTCACTGTGACCGTCACGGGGCTCACGCCAGGGGCCTCGTACCGCTGGCGCGGCTGCACCGTCGACCAGACGGCATTGGCCAGCCCCTGGCTCACGGAGGGCGGCACGCCCGACTTCATCATCAAGACAAGCTTTCCCTTCGTACCGACGCTGGTCTCGCCCGCCGACAACGGCTCCACCCAGGTCACGACGCCATCGCTCGTCGCCACCTACCTCGATGCTGCGCCGATCACCGCCGGCCGTATCGAATTCCGCATCGGAACCAGCGCCACCTGCGGCACCTCGGTGACCCAGACGGGGTCGAGCGCCGCGAACACGGCGTCGGGCGCCAACGGCAGCTGGACGACGGCCAGCCTGCCGGTCAACACCTACTTCTGGTGCGCACGGAGCGTGAACGGTGCCGGAAACGCAAGCGGCTGGTCGGCGACGCGACGCCTCGTCATCGGGGCCGCCTCACTCACGATCTCGACCTCCACTCCCTCGGTCAACCTGGGCACGATCCTCCCGAACACCGACGTCGTCGCCTCCTTCAGTGCCGACGTGCAGACCGATGCGCTCAACGGCTACCAGCTCGTGGCAACCGACGCTTCCGACACGAGCGCGATGTCGTGCGTGTGCGGCGGAGCCCTCCCTGACTGGACCGGCACCAATGCAACGCCCACCCAGTGGCCCGCGTTGACGACGAGCTTCGGCGGCTTGACGGTGCGCAACGCGACGGGCGGCCGACTCGCGAAGTGGGGAACCGGCACGGGCACGGCCGAGACCGATTTCAGCGCCGTCAACAAGTACGTCGGGCTCCGCTCGACGAACACGCTGCTGCACGAGCGCACGAGCTATTCGGCGGCGACCGACACGGTGCTGATGACCTACCGGATCGACGTGGGCACTGCTCAACAGGGCGGCGCCTACTCGACCACCGTGAACCTCACGGCGCTGGCCAGTCCCTGACCTTGCCCGAGAAGTCGTCCTCGCTCGCTGCCACCGCTCGCCAAGGCTGAGTCAACCTCATGGCCAGATCCGGTTTCGAAGTGATTAGAATCGCTCACTTGCCGTTAATCCATGGGTGAGCCTCCCCCGATCACACCCTTGCACGCGTGCGCGAGTCGTGGCGGCGTGCTCATTGGCGCTGCTGGTGACGATCGTCATGGGCTGGGGGAGCTCCGAAGCGAACGCGGCACCCGGCATGGGCGAGGGAAGCGCCATGCCCGTCAGTGGGTTCGAGATCATCTCCGCCGGCCACAGCGACGCAGTGTTCGGATTGCAGACCGACGGTACCCTCACGGCCTGGGGGGCGAACGCCGACGGGCAGACCGGTGATGGCGCGTTCGCCAATCGTTCCACCCCAGGCTTCACCTTCCCGAACGATGCGACCTTGGTCGGAGTGAAGCAGGTCGCCGCAGGAAACGACTTCACTTCCGTCCTCAAGGCCGATGGCTCAGTCTGGGCCTGGGGAAGCAATTTCGATGGCGCGCTGGGCGACGGCACCGGTAACGACAGTGCGACCCCGGTAGCCGCGACGGGCATGACCGGCGTACGCCAGATCGCAGCTGGTGCACAGTCGACGTACGCCCTCAAGGCAGACGGCACCGTCTGGGCCTGGGGCGAGGGGAGCAGCGGCGAACTTGGCGACGGAGCGGGCTCCGACAGCGACTCCCCGGTGCAAGTGAACTTCTCCGCTCGACCGGCGGGCAACGCCCGGCTGGTCCGCGCGATCTACGCGGGTACCGACTATGCGATGGCCATCATGAGCGACGGCGCCGTATGGGGATGGGGTCGGAACTTCGACAAGCAACTCGCCATTGCGACGACATCCGACAAGATGACGCCCCAGGCTGCGGCGGCGGCCCTGAATGGAGCGCGATCAATCGCCTTGGGCGATGCCTTCGGTGCCGCCATCCTCGGCAACGGCACGGTGGTCACCTGGGGTGACGATTCGAGCGGGCAGCTGGCGAACGGTGCCACCACCGGCGACCAGTCGACCCCACAGGCGACGGGAATCACCAACGCCCTCCAGGTCGTGGCCGGCGATGATCATGGGCTCGTGCTCCTGGCCGACGGCTCCGTGAGCGGGTGGGGAAGCAACGCAGATGGACAGCTCGGCTTCTCCGGGAGTGACCAGGCGTCTCCGCTCGCGCTGGCGGCTTTCGGCGGCGTGGGATCGACCCGGTACCTGGCGACCGCCCTCAACTCCACGTTCCAGGTGCGCTCCGACGGCTCGGTGCGGGGCATGGGCGACAACACCTCCGGACAGCTGGCCGACGCAACCTTCGTCAGCAGGTCGACACCTACCAACTCCAACTACACCTGTGGGTGCGGCAGCTTCGTGAAGGTCGTGTCGGGCGGCTATCACTCGGCGGGCATCAAGGCCGACGGCTCCTTCTGGATGTGGGGGCTCGACCTCGAGGGCCAGCAGGGCAACGGCTCGGTGGCAACGGCGGACGTCAACCGTCCAGCCGCCCTGGCCATCCCGGGTGGCGTCCGGCAGGTGGCACTCGGACGATCGACGTCGTACGCCATCTCGAACAACGGCAAGTTCTACACGTGGGGCAAGGCGAACGAGGGCGCGATCGCCCAGCCGCTCTCTCCCGTCGTCGTGCACACGCCGACGGAAGTGACGACGCTTCCGGCCGGCGGGGCGCGGCAGGTCGTCGCGGGATATCGCCATGCGTTCGTGCTGATGGCGAACGGAGCCGTGTACAGCTTCGGATACGACGAATATGGTCAGTTGGGCAAGGGCAGCACGACGTCGTCCGGCAACCCGACGCCGTATCTCGTCACCGGTATGGCGAACGCACGGCAGCTCTCATCAGGACGTTACACCTCGTTCGCCCTGCTCAGTGACGGCTCGGTCGTCGGCACCGGCAAGAACTCCCAGGCTGAACTCGGCAACGGCTCGACCACGGCGCCTGCTGGAGCCGTCGTCACCATCGCCAACCATGCGGGATCGATTGACCTACAGACGGGTGCTTACCACACGATCTCCGTCCACGCCGACGGCAACCTCTACGCGAACGGCGGAAATCCAGAAGGTGAACTCGGTCAACGAGCCGATGAGACCGCGACCGTGAACGTGTCGACGCCCGAGCTCGTGCAGCTCGTGGCTTCGCCCGGCACGCAACCTCTGGTCGTGGAGATCAGCACGGGTCGCGAACACAACGTCGCGGTGACGAGCGGAGGGATCGCCTACACCTGGGGCCAAGGCGACGACGGCCAGCTCGGCCGAGTCGCCAATGGCGGCCTCACCGATCGCGCCACCCCGACCGTGCTCATGATGGGGGGGGCGCCGATGCTGATCCGCAACATCACCCTGGGCGGATACAACTCGATCGCGCTGACCCGCGACGGTACCTTCTACACCTGGGGCAACAACGTCAACGGCCAGCTCGGAAACGGCACGTCGAACGCCACCGCGAACCCAGCTCCGATCTTCGTGTCGTCAGGGTGCGCACTGCCAACCAGCCCGACTCCCATCAACCAGTTCCTGGCCAATGGCACCACCGCGATCCCAAGTGGCGGGTGGGGCAGCGACAGCGGGGTGGTGTTGACCTTCTCCACGACGGACCCCGACGAGAACGAGACACTGACGCCCTGGGTCGAGGTCACCTCCGGCTCCTTCGTCGGTACCTGCGGTCAGGCAAGCTCCACGACCTTCAGCGGCGTCGGCGTCCTGCCAGCCTCGGCCGGGGCGACGACGTCGCTCTCGGTCACCGTGACTGGACTGACCAACCTCGGCAACTACAACTGGCGGGCGTGCGTCGTCGATTCGGCCAACCAACGAACCGCGTGGACCAACTTTCCGGGCGGCCCTCCTGATTTCCGCATCAAGGTCAGCGAGCCCCTGCTCCCGACGCTCATCTCGCCGGCCGACAACGCCTCGACCACGTCCACGACACCGACACTGACCGCGACGTACACCGACACGGCGCCCGTCACGGGCGGTACCGTCAACTTCCGGGTCGGCACGAGCGCAACGTGTGGCAGCGGCGTCGTGCGCACGGGTGACAGCGCCAACAACATCATCACGGGCAACAACGGCAGCTGGGCCATCACGCCTGCGCTCGCCAACGGCACCTACTACTGGTGCGCGCAGAGCACCGACGCGGCTGGCAATTACAGTGGGTACACCAGCACCCGCAAGCTCATCGTTGGTCCCGCGACGATCAGCATCACGGCCTCCACCCCCTCGATCGCGCTCGGTTCGATCATGGCCAACACCGACGTGGTGGCGTCGTTCAGCGCCGACGTGCAGACCGACGCACTCAACGGCTACCAGCTCCTCGCGACCGACGGGTCAGACACGAGCTCGATGACCTGCGTCTGCGGCGGTGCGCTCCCCGACTGGACCGGCACGAATGCGACGCCCACCCAGTGGCCTGCGCTCACGACGGGGTTCGGCGGCCTCACGGTGCGCAATGCCACCGGCGGTCGGCTCGCCAAGTGGGGCACCGGCACGGGCACGGCGGAGAGCGACTTCAGTGCAGTGAACCGGTACGCCGGCCTGCGCACCACGAACACCCTGCTGCACGAGCGAACCAGCTACTCGGCGGCGACCGACACCGTGCTCATGACCTATCGCATCGACGTCGCCACCGCGCAGCAGGGCGGTGCCTACGCGACCACGGTCAACCTCACGGCGCTCGCCAATCCCTGACCACCCGCGTCAGCGGAAGCGGTGGCGCTTGGGCAGGAAGGTCTCCTCCAGCACGCGGAGGCAGTAGCGATCGGTCATGCCGGCGATCCAGTCGGTGACCCGACGCGGCAGGTCGTCGCCGCGCTCGACCGCACCCGGCAACGCGGGCACCTGGTCGGGGTGCTCGAGGTACCAGTCGAACAGCTTGGGGAGCAGTTCCGTCACCCGCCGCTTGTCGGCGTTGTTGTCGGCGTCGAGGTAGACGTGGTCGAACATGAACGCGCGCAGTTCGAGCATGGCGGGTCCGACCTCGACGCCCTGCACGATGTCGCCAGCCGCGGCACTCGCTTCGATCATGTCGTGCACGAGCCGGTCGATGCGAGTCGACCCCGTGGCGCCCAGCAGCTCGATCGGTCCACTGGGGAGCGCGTCGCGCGAGAGGATGCCGGCGCGGATCGCGTCGTCGATGTCGTGGTTGATGTACGCCACGCGGTCGACGATCTTGACGATGCGTCCCTCGAGCGTCTCCGGGGCCACCGGACCGGTGTGGTTGAGGATGCCGTTGCGTACTTCGGCGGTGAGGTTGAGCCCACGGCCGTCGCGCTCGAGCAGGTCGACGACCCGCAGCGACTGCTCGTTGTGGTGGAAGCGAATGCCGTAGCGCTCCTGCAGCACGTCGTCGAGGCAGTGCTCCCCCGTGTGCCCGAAGGGCGGGTGCCCCAGGTCGTGGCCGAGGCCGATCGCCTCGACCAGGTCTTCGTTGAGGCCCAGTGCACGCGCGACGGTGCGCGCGATCGCCGTGACCTCGAGCGTGTGTGTCAGTCGGGTGCGGTAGTGGTCGCCCTCGGGAGCCAGGAAGACCTGGGTCTTCGACATGAGGCGACGGAAGCTCTTCGTGTGCAGGATGCGGTCGCGATCGACCTGGAAGGCGCTGCGCACCGAACACTGCTCGGGCTCCGACGGATCGAGGCGACCCGCCGTGCAGTACGACTGCGCCGCGAGCGGCGAGAGGTTCTCGCTCTCGCGCGTGCGCATCGCAGCGTGGAATTGATCGGCTACCGTGCCGCTCGTGACCGACATCGCAGGTTCCCTTCCGCATGCGCGCCCCGTGCGTGCATCCGTGCGCACAGCATATCTGGCATGCCTACGTCACTCACGATGCCGCGGGAGCCGGACACACCAACGACGGAGGGGCCGCCCGATGGACGACCCCTCCGCGTGATTCTGTCTGGCCGAGTCTACTTGCGGCGAGTGACCTTCTCGCAGTCCTTTGCCACCTTGTCCGCCTTGTCGGCGACGACCTTGTCCTTGCCAGGTCCGCAGGTGACCTTGTCGATCAGGCGGTCGTTGGCGACGATCGTATCGTTACCCGAACCACCGCTGACGGTGTCCTTGCCGGTGCCGCCCGTGAGGACATCGTTGCCGGCTCCGCCTGCGAGCACGTCATTGCCCGCGCCACCGAGGAGCTTGTCGTTTCCGGTGCCGCCGTCGAGCTTGTCGTTACCGACACCCCCGTCGAGGACGTCGTTGCCGATGCCACCGAACAGCTGGTCGTTGCCGAATCCGCCGGCGATCCTGTCATTTCCGGCGCCGCCGATGAGCTTGTCGGAGCCGCCGCCACCCGTGATCGTGTCGTTCTTGGCGGTGCCAGTCACGAACTTCGGCTGGATGGCGTCGTTTACTCCGTTGCAATCAGCGTCGGTAACGCCTGCGCCTTGCGCCGGCTTTGTCTTGTCGGTCTTGTTGCAGTCGACGGAATCCTTGAGGCCGTCACCGTCGCTGTCTGCATCGACCGGAGTTGTCGTCGGCACCGCCGCCGTCACCGTGGCTGCCGCCTGGACATAGGTCTGCGACGTATTGCCGTAGACGCCGATCACGTAGGAGCCAGCTGCCGTGCCATTCGGCACGAGCAGGTTACCCGCTATGGCACCGGAGTCCGAAGCCGTGACTACCGCATGGGTAAGCGTGTACGGCGGCGCCACCGCATTCGGGTTGTCGAGATCGACGTTGACAGTCTCACCCGGCACGAAGCCACTACCGGTGTAGGAGAACGAACCGCCGGGTCGCACGGTACCTGCCGCGACTGACAGGGTGGTGACACGATCGGTTGCCGTGATGCTGGTCCCGTTCGTGGCCGCGAGCGTGTAGAGCCCGCTCGGGAAGTTCGGGTAGGTGTCCGGATGGTCGGCACTCGTCAGCCCCGAGCGGAACGTGCGCTGGAACCCTCCGGTTGGAGCGACCGTGCCTTGGATGACGTTGACCGACTGGCTGCCGGTC
>JAOPYW010000362.1 GCA_025964405.1 Thermoleophilia bacterium
TGTCGGTCTGCGGCGTACGCGACCCCACGTCCATGCGACCCGTGCTCGTCGAGCAGCACGACCCGGACCGGAGACCTGGTGCGGCGCAACAGGTGGATGGCGACGAGCGCGCCGGCGGCACCACCCCCAACGATCGCGATCGTGGGCGGGGTCGGCGTGCGATCAGGGCGCACTCAGACCGATCGGAAGCGGCCAACCAGCCGCCCGATGCCACCGCGCTGCGGTTCGGCACGCTGCTCACGGCGCCGCATCGCGGCCGTTTCGGCAATCAGCGCCGTCTGGGCGATCAGGCGCCCGATCGACCGCGGACGCGTGGCGGCGGCAACCTCGGCTTCCACCGATGGCGCTTCCGTCACGAGGCGCAGGTGGTCACGTCGTCGCGGGGCGACGTCGTCGGGCGTGGCGGTGTCGAAAGGCTGCTTCATCACCAGAGCATCGGCGCGCTCCTCCACGGTGTTGCAGCGGCGCCGGCGGGTGGCCGCATGTGCCTCCACAACCAGCTGACGGGTCGTCTGCAACGTGTCATGACGCTCGGCTTGCGTGCGGTTCGTAGCGATCGCACCGTGCGTATCCGCACGGGTGGCATGTTGCTGCCGATGGTGTCAGCGCGTCCGCACCAGAACCACGGCTCGAGGCACCTCAATGAAGACCGACATGCACGAGGAGCTCTCTCACGGGCTTCGCACTCCCCTCACCAGCGTCCTTGGATTTGCCGCGACCCTGATCGAGCGGTGGGATGACCTGGGTGACGCCGAACGCATGGCATTCATCCGCGTGGTCTACGGCGAAGCGCTCAAGATGGCGGAATCGGTCGAGGAGGTCGATCGTCAACTTGCGCATGCACTTGCACCCGAGCACTCACGCTCGGACGGGTTCAAGGCGCTCCACGGCTTGGCCGATGCCAGCTGACGATGAGCTATGAAGCCGCATTGCAGCGCGTGGGTGAGCTGCGACAGCTGGTCGATCCGAATGCCGGAGCGACCTCGACTGGCGCCAGCGCCGCCACACCGGGTGTCTTCGACGCCCAGTTGGCGAGCGCCCAGTCGACCCAGCAGCAGGCTGCGCTCGCGCTCTCCACGCCGGCCTCGATGACGAGCGCCGCCGACGGTTCGGCCTCCAGCCTCACGGCGAGCCTTGCGGCCTCCAATCTCGCGGCAGCAGGCGGCACCGCTGCAGCGTCGTCGATCGGGAGCCAGCACGGGCTTCCGACGCTCACGGTCGCCGACCAGTACCGCCTGCTCGGCCTGCAGCCGCCGGTTGCGGGCAACGTTCCCGGTGCTCCGGGCGTCGCGTCGACCGTCGGCACCGGCACGACCGGAGCGCGCATGGTGGCGCTCGCGCAACAGGAACTCGGGGTCAGCGAGAACGGGAACTCCAACGAATCGACCCGCGTACGGGAGTACCGGAGCGCCACTGCGGGCGCCGAGAACACGCCCGGTCCCTGGTGTGCCTACTTCGTGAGCTGGCTCGCGCAGCAGTCGGGCGCACCGGTGGGCGGAGGCGGGAACGGTACAGGCTACGTGCCCACCCTCGAGGCCTGGGGCAAGCAGGAGAATCGCTGGTTCGAGCGCGGCGCGCAGACCCCCCAGCCGGGCGACATCGTGGTGTTCGACTGGGCCGGTGACGGGGTCGGCGACCACACCGGCATCGTCGAGCGCGTCGACTCCGACGGAACGGTACACACGATCGAGGGCAACTCGTCCAACGCCGTGAAGCGTCGCGACTACAGCGGGACGTCGAACGACATCAAGGGCTTCGTGCGCCCGGGCTGACCATGGCAGGGTTCGCGATCCAACCCGACGTGCTCATGCCCGGATCGTGGACCGTGCAGAGCGACCATCCCGGCGCCCTGGCCGCGGTCTGTGATGCCGTCGTGCAGACCCTCGCGCTCGACAGCGAGGCGCTCGGGCTCTGGGCACTGCACTACGACGAGCAGGACCTGCACGCCGAGCACGCCTACGCGCGTGAGCGATCGGAGCTGGGCCTCCACGCGCAGTCGCAGGTCGTGGTGCTCCCCACGCCCTATCGGGGCCACACGATCTACCTCGATCGCCTCCAGCTGGTGGCCGTCGCCGCGCCGCCCGCAGCCGGCTCGCGCATCGCCGGCCTCTACGTGGGATCCCAGGGACGCGACCCGCGCTCGGGCGGCGACCTCCTGCTCACCGTGCACCACCCGTCGGTGTCACATCAGGTCGGCGCCGCGCTCGCACGCATTCCCCAGGGCGGATCAGCCCTCAAGGACGGCCACGAACTCGTCGCAGACAGCCGCTTCGTGCTGCACTACGACCGGCAGGACGACACGGTCGTTCGCGTTCGGGCGCCCCAGGCCATGGCGCTGCCCGTGCAGGAATCGCTGATGCGGCTCGCGACCCTCGTCTCGACCTGGTGACTGCAGGCGACTAGACCTGCACGTCGTGCGGACGACTCTCGACCTGCCCGGCCGACGTGATGCGGATGAACTGGGCATTCGCGTGGAACGCACCCACCGAGCGCGCGTTGGAGTAGCTCATGGCGCTGCGCAGCCCGCCCACCAACTCGTTCAGCACGGCGTGGGTCTCGCCGCGGTACGGTACGACCGCTTCGACGCCCTCGGCCACGACCTTGTTGAACTCCCCCCCCTGGGAATCGCGTCCGATGAGCCAGCGGGTCTCCTTGCGCGGCGGATCGATCTCGCTGCTCTCGGCGGCGCTGTCCATGTCGCTGCGCTTCTTCATCGCGCCACCGCTCGCCATGCCACGGTGCACCTTCACGGTGCGTCCGTCGCGCTGCAGGAGGGTGCCCGGGCTCTCGCCGGTCCCGGCGAGCATGTTGCCGACCATGATCGTGTCGGCGCCCGCTCCGATCGCCTTCGACATGTCGGCCGGCATGCGGATGCCGCCGTCCGCGCAGAGCGGTATGCCTGCCTCGTGGCAGATCGGCGCCACGTCCATGATGGCCGTCAGCTGCGGCACGCCCACGCCAGCGACGAGTCGGGTGGTGCAGACCGAGCCCGGCCCGACGCCGACCTTGATGCCGTGCGCACCGGCGGCGATCAGGTCACGGGCGCCCGCCGCGGTCGCGACGTTGCCTGCCACGATCTCGATGTCGACCGTGCGTCGCAGTTCGCGCGTCGCCTGGATCGCGTGCTCGGCGTGACCGTGCGCGATGTCGAGGCACAGGATGTCGGCGCCGGCATCTGCGACGGCGCGGGCGCGGTCGAGGTAGTCGCCGCGCACACCGATCGCGGCACCCACGCGCAGGCGGCCGCGGGCGTCCTTGGTCGCGAGCGGGTAGAGGTCGAGGTGCGCGATGTCGCGCATCGTGATGAGTCCTGCGAGCGCGCCCGCCTCGTCGACGAGCGGCAGCTTCTCGACCCGCGCACGCGCCATCAGCTCACGCGCCTCCTCGAGCGGCGTCGCCGTCGTGCCCACGACGAGCCGTTCGCGCGGCGTCATGGCATCGCGCACGGTGCCCTCGAAGCCGCTGGCCACGAGGTCGCGTCGCGTGACGAGTCCCACCAGCGTGCCGTCAGCATCGACGACGGGCAGCCCGTTGACCCCGCGCGTCTCGAGCTCGCGCAGGATGGCGGTGATCGGCTCATCGGGACCGATCGTGTACGGGTGCTCGATGACGTGGCTCTCGGCGCGCTTCACCTTGCGCACCTGCTCGGCCTGCTCCTCGATCGACAGGAACCGATGGATGATGCCGATGCCGCCGGCCTGCGCCATCGAGATCGCCATGCGCCACTCGGTCACGGTGTCCATGTTCGCGCTGACGATCGGCACGGCGAGCGAGATGAGCGGCGTGATGCGACCCGTGGTGTCGACGTCGCTGCGGCTCGCGACATCGGAGTGCTGCGGCACGAGCAGCACGTCGTCGAACGTCAAGGCAAGGGCAAGGTCGGCATGGCGCATGTGATCGGTTCCTCTCGAAGCGTAGGAACCCGCGCCGGTGCGCCGTTCCCGAGCAATGGTATCGCGTCGGGGGAGCCGTACGTCGCAGCTCCCGCTGCTCGTGGCTTGCTACCATCTCCCGCGAGGAGCGGGCCGGATGGCCGCGGCGGGTGTCGGCAACGGCACGCGTCGAGGAAAGTCCGGACACCGCAGGGCAGGGTGCCAGCTAACGGCTGGGCGCGGCGACGCGACGGAAAGTGCAACAGAAAGTAGACAGCCGATGGCCGCAGCGATGCGGCACAGGTGATGTTGAAAGGGTGCGGTAAGAGCGCACCAGCGGTGGCGGCAACGTCATCGGCTCGGCAAACCCCACCCGGTGCAATGCAGACAGGAACGACGAGGCGGCCCGCTGAGTTCCAGGTAGCAGCTCGAGGCACACGGCGACGTGTGACCCAGATGGATGGTCATCACCGCTTCTCGGAGCGGGACAGAATCCGGCTTACAGGCCCGCTCCTCATTGCTGTTCGGGGGAACTGTGACTGGTTCGGTGCGTGGTAGGCGGAGACGATCGGGATTCGCGATCAGGCCCGCGCTCGCTCGGCATCCATGCCTCACTGTCGAGCGCTCTCGGACGGCATCCTGCCGCCCAAAGCCTGTCGCGAGATCCCGTCGTCTCCGCCTAGCGTGAGCGACCGGTTCAGGCGAAACGCGTAAGGACGATCCGCACGATCGAGCGCCGGCGCAGGAGGGGCACGGGCTTGCGTAGCCAACGGGGATTCGTTCCGCCCATCAGGACATGCAGCGCCCGAACGACGACGATCAGCCGCGCAATTCGTCGAACCGCGCGTCGCTCAGGTACTCCTTCGAAACCTGCTCCAACACGTCGAGCAGCGCGTCGGCTCGGAACCGGCCGTCGTCACGCGACGCACGCGGCATGAAGTCGGCGCTCAGCGTGTAGCCGTGCCGCAGCATGAGGCGCGCGAGCTCCTGAACGTCCTTCTGGCGCGCAGGCGTCTCGAGTGCGAAGGCGACCACCGCCCGCAGGGTCACGGGGAGCTGCGTGTCATCGCGGCGGGTCGCGTGCAGCAC
>JAOPYW010000025.1 GCA_025964405.1 Thermoleophilia bacterium
ATGCGCGTCCACCAGCCGCGGCGACCACCTGATAGTCGTCGTGCACCCGCTGGCTCGTCGATTCGTACTCGACACGGTCGGTCTGCCAAGCGCCGTCGTAGCGCTTGACCTCCTGTCGCGTCTCGCAGGCGACGTTGACATCGACCACGGGGCAGAACCTCAGCGCCATGTAGCCCGTGCCGTCGGCTGCGATGTCGAGGTTGTCGCCCGCAGCGGTGCCGCCGTACGGCTGGTCGTCGATGCTGGTCGACCATTGCCCGATCGATGCCCAAGAACCTGCGTTCGCGGTCGTGGGTGAGGCAACGCCCGCGACCACGGCGAGGATGAGGAGCGGGATGACGCGGTTCGTGAGACGAGGCATGACCCATTTTGACATACGTTCGCTCGATCCTGCGTTGGTCCGAAAAGAGTGTCGTCACGGGGTTGGGTAGTGGCGCGCTGGGGTTGGTGACGTGTACGGAACCGGCGTAATCCCACCGTGCGTCCAGACTGGTACATCCGCGAGGACGTGCACCTCTGCTGGTAGGGTCGTTCGGCAACCACACGACAAGGACGTCCCAGAATGCACATCTCCGCTCCTACGCAGTCTTCCGCAGCCGCACCCACGACTTGGGGCGCCATTGAATTCGGGACGATCACCGGCTCGGTCATCACAGGCTCCAAGAGCACCGTGGAGCGGGGCGTAAGCCTCCATGCCGCTGCCGCGATCAAGGGCCGCGACCAATTCGTCGGCCTCGGCAACGTCAGCTTCCAGGATGCAGTGAAGGCCGCGTACGCCTTCGGCACGGAGGCGATCGGTGAGCGCCTCGGTGGCGGCGTGTTCACGGGGTCCAAGATCACGGTGCGCCCCGCGGTCGCCGTGCTCCAGGCTGCTGACGGCGCGTACTTCGCAACGCTCCTCGCGCGGGCTGAGAACGACAAGTCGAACTTCTTCGCGCCGGGCCTGAAGGTGGGCCCCTCGAAGATCCAGTGGTCGAACGTGAAGGCGACATCCGACGCGCTCAAGGCGATCATCGGCGCGGAGAAGTACTACGACCTCACCGGCCCGACGACGAAGTTCGTCAAGCTCCCCGTCGGCGTCTGACGACCTCGACCTGCCGAAGGGCGTGCGCGACCACGCATGGTGAAGATCGAACGGGAGACCACGTGTGGTCTCCCGTTTCGAGTCACGCGCCCGGAAGGATTCGAACCTCCGACACCCAGGTTCGAAGCCTGGTGCTCTATCCAGCTGAGCTACGGGCGCAGACAGCCGCCTCAGGATATCAGGTGGCGCTGGCGGTGGAAGTCATGCGTTCGCTGCGACGCTCGGCGACGCATCGGCCGGCTGACCGGCGTGCGCTTGGGTGCTCGCCGGCACTGCCACGAACAGGGTGCCGAGCAGCAGCACCAGCAGGAGCTTCGCTGTGCGGATCGACTTCGCCGACGGAGCTGCAACCTGTGTGACCACGAACTGGGCCTCGAGCCCCTGCAGGTCGGTGTGTGACCGGGTGGCAGGCGGTTCGACGGAGCGGGCGGCGAGCTCGAGCATGGGGCACCTTCGGCGGGAGGGCGGTACGGGTCTACCTAACCACCCTTTTTGCAGATCGTCAATAGCTTATGGACGAGCTTGCAAAGATGAAACGTGCCATTCCCGACCCTTCGTCAGGAAGCCGCACGATCGGCCTCGACATTGGCCGGCTTCGTGTCGGTGATGATGCGCTCGCCACGACCGCCCGCGATGAAGGCGCTCGACCACCGCACGACCACCAGCACGCGATTCGCGAAGCCGATGATGTACATGAGGTGCACGAACAGCCACGCGAGCCACGCGATCGTACCGGAGAGCTTGAGCTTGCCGATGTGCGCAACCGCGCGCCGACGGCCGATCGTCGCCATGCTGCCCCGATTGCGATACCGGAAGGCCCGCGGCGCGCCGGTGCGCCGCTCGAATGCGTCGATCGACTTCGCCGTCCAGACGCCCTGCTGCATTGCCACGGGTGCGACACCCGGCAGGCCCGTCGCTGCAAGGTCGCCGATGATGCGGATCTCCGGGTGCCCCGCGAGCGAGAAGTCGTCCTCGACCGGGATGCGACCGCCCCGTTCGGCCGCAACGCCCACGGCCTGCGCCAGCGTCGCGCCCAGGGGGGAGCCCTGCACACCCGCCGCCCAGACGATGGTGCCGGCGTCGTAGCGATGTTCGCCGGCCGTCACCCCACGCTCGTCGACGTCGGTGACGAGCTCGCCGAGGCGAACCTCCACGCCCATGTCCTCGAGCTGCCTCAGCGCGCGTCCCGAGAGCTTGGGGTCGAACCCCGGAATCACGATCGGCGCCGCATCGAGCAGCACCGTACGCGTGTCGGCCGGGTCGAAGCGACGGTATTCGCGACGCAACGTGCGGCGCGCGATCTCGACGATCTGGCCGGCGAGCTCGACTCCGGTCGGGCCGGCGCCGATCACGACGAACGTCAACAGGCGACGGCGCTCGTCGGCATCCTTGGCCAGGTTGGCGAGCTCGAAGGCGTTGAAGATGCGATGCCGCAGCTCGAGTGCATCTGCCGCGGTCTTGAGGCCGGGAGCATGCGCCTCCCACTGGTCGTTGCCGAAGTAGGAGTGTCGCGCGCCGGCCGCCACCACGAGGTGGTCGTAGGGCACCTTGAGCGGTGACCCGTCGACGGCCGTGCCGTACACGTAGCGCTTGTCGACGTCGAAATCCTCGACCTCGCCGAGCACGACCTGCGCGTTCGGCTGCTTGCGCAGGGCCCACCGCAGGGGAGCTGAGATCTCGCCCGGCGACAGGCTGCCCGTCGCGACCTGGTAGAGCAGCGGCTGGAAGCAGTGGTGGTTCGCGCGGTCGATGAGCGTCACCCGCACCGGCGACTTGGCCAGGCCCCGCACGACGCGCAGGCCTGCGAACCCTCCACCGATGACGACCACTTCCTGCATGTACTGCTCCCGTTCTGGTTCCCATGAGTGTGCCAGACCGTTCGAGAAGCAGCGGTGAGCGCCTGCTCCAATGCGCCATCCGGGAGTGCGGGTAGTAGTCTCGCGCCAACGACGCGTGCCCTCGCGCTGCGTCCACAGTTCCCCCGAAGCAGGAGTACCACGTGCACGAAGACGTCCGTCGCAAGCTCGAGGAGCAGGTCGGCAACGAGTTCCACGCCTCGTTCACCTACCTGTCGATGGCCGGCTACTTCGAGGCGGAGAACCTGCCGGGCTTCGCGCGCTGGATGCGCACGCAGAGCGAGGAGGAGACCGAGCACGCGCTCAAGCTGTTCGACTTCCTCGTCGACCGCGGCATCGCGCCGGAGCTGAGTGCGCTACCGAAGCCGCACCACGCGTTCGAGGGGCCCGTCGCCGCGTTCGCTGCGGCGTTCGCGCACGAGCAGGGCGTGACGAAGCAGATCCACGCGCTGTACGAGGTCGCGCTCGAGAAGAAGGACTACTCGGCGCAGGTGCTGCTGCAGTGGTTCATCTCCGAGCAGCTGGAGGAGGAGAAGCTCACGGGTGGCATCCTCGAGCGCCTCAAGATGAGCGAGGGCTCCAAGTCGGCCCTGCTCATCCTCGACAACGAACTCGGCTCACGCACCGAGGGCGGCGAATAGCTGCCCCGTGTTGACGGCTCTGGTGCGTCAGTGGGCGGTCGGCGCCGTGAACGGGGCCGACAGGAGCGGCGCCTCGGTCGCGGCGGCGATCACGGCGCGGGCGCTGTCGAGCGCCTGCTGCAGGGGTGCGGGCACCGCGTCTGTCGCGAACGTGCCGCTCTGGCGCGTTCCGCCCGCGACGTAGTAGGAGAACGTCACGGTGTCGACGGAGTCGGCCTTGGGCTCGCCTGCGGGTGCCGCGTCGAGGATCGAGTGGAGGAGGTCGGAGCCGCGCAGTGCGTCGGCGATCTTCGTGAGGTCGGTACCGACCTGGGAGCCGCGCTGGGCGGGGTAGTACTCGCCGCCGGCCGAAGCAACCTTGACGGGCCCGACCTTGGTCGTCGAGCCGATGCCGGCGGTGTAGTCGCCCGTCGTCGCCGTCACGTTGAAGTCGGCGACGACCTTGCCGTTGCGCGTGCCGGTCTGCGAGAAGGTGACCGACGCTCCTTCGGGCAGTTCAGACGCCGTGAAGTGGCCCGTGGTGCGACCGATCGGCAGCGACGCGACCTTCGTGCGGTCGGTGATCGAGACGTCGAAGGTGATCGGTGAGGTGCGCGCGGAAGTGATCATGGGGCAATCATCACGAGGCCGTACCGTAATGACCATGCGTGGCCGTCGGCGGCGGCCGTGTGTGGCAGCGCCGCGGCCCGGGCGGGCCTCAGGCCTCGCCCATGCCGAGGTCGAACGACGTCAGCGCCGAAGGTCCGTCGAGGGGCGCGTCGTCGCGACGCCGCCGCGGGGCCTGGCCGATGGCGGCGACGGCCGGGATGGTGATGCGGAAGATCGTGCCGTGCCCTACCTCGCTGCTGACGTCGATCGAACCGTGCATCGCTTCCATGAGCCGCCGACAGATGTAGAGGCCGAGCCCAGCACCGCCGCCGGTGCGGGTGACGCTGTCGGCCGTCACGTAGAAGCGGTCGAAGATGTGGCGCTGGTCGCTGGCGGGGATGCCGGGGCCGCGATCCTCGATCTCGATGACCACCTTGTCGACGGTGTCGCCGTAATCGACGCGGAGCTGCACGGGCGTATCGACGCCGCCGTGCTTGACCGCGTTGTCGAGGAGGTTGGTGACGACCTGTGTCAGGCGGTCGGAGTCTGCTGACACGACGATGCCGAGGTCGGCGCCGGTCATCTCCACCTCGGCCTGCGGGCGGGCGGCCTCGAACACGGTGAGGGCGCGGCGCAGGCTCGAATCGATGTCGACCGGACCGGTCTCGACGACGAGCGGGCGTCCCGATTCGATGAGGCTCATGTCGAGCAGGTCGCCGATCATCCGTTCGAGGCGGTCGGCCTGCTCGCCCATGATCTGCAGGAACATGCGTACCTGCGCCTCGCCGAGCTCGATGTCGTCGCGACGCATCGTCTCGAGGAATCCCTTGATCGCCGTGAGCGGCGTGCGCAGCTCGTGGCTGACGGTCGCGACGAAGTCATCCTTGAGGCGCTCGGTCTCCTGCTCGCTCGTCACGTCGCGCACGACGACCACCCAGGCGGGCGACTCGCCGCGCGGATCGTCGTCGCCCGCATCTGACCCCGGTGCGGCAATCGGTGCGTAGGAGGCGCGCACGTGGCGGCGCTCGCCCTCCGACGTCGAGAGCACGGCCTCGAGCATGCCGCTACCGCCGTTGTCGGCGATGCCCGCCAGCTGGGGCGAGAGGAGCGAGATCGGGGAAGCGTCGACCGTGCTCAGCTCGAAGCCCGACATGCGCTGCATCGCGGGGTTCCACCCACGCACGCGGCCGTGACGGTCGAGCACGAACATGCCCTCGCTCGAGTGCTCGAAGACCTGGGTGATCGTGTGCTGCTGACGTGCCGACTCGCTGGCGAGCAGCGTGTTGTCGAGCGCCGACGACGCCTGGTGCGCCAACATCTCGAGGAGCGTGCGGTCGCGGCGTGCGAAACCCCGCGAGCCGCTGTGCTGGTCGCGCGGCAACCAGACCGACAGCGTGCCGAGGCGTCCGCGGTTGCCTGCCAGCGAGACCGAGAACGAGACGCGGCTCGACACGTCGACCTCGCGGTCGCCCGCCTCGATCGTGTCGGAGCGCACGTTGCCGGCGTCGTCGCGTTCGGCGCGCCAGCGTCGCTCGTGCCCGACCAGGCTGACCTCGGCGCCGACCGCGTTCATCAGTTCGCGCGCGTGCTCGGCGACCTGCCGTGCGACCTGCTCGATCGAGATCTCCGAAGCGAGGGTGCCGACGGCGATGCCGAGGTCGCGGAGGCGCTGTTCGTCGCGGGCGCGGTCGGCGTGCACGCGCCATGCGCCGTGGAGCATCGCGAGCGGGACGAGCCCGAGGAGCAGCACTGCAGGCGCCTCGGCAGCGGGGAGCACCACGAGCATGCCGATGGAGGCGTTCGCGACCCACATGCCGAGCTTGAGCGTCAGCTCCTCACGGAGTACACGCCGGATCGGCGTGCCCGAGGCGAGGCGGATCACGCCCGCGACGAGGAGCTGGTTGCACACGAACATCGCGGCCAGGCCGCACGCAGCCGCGAACAGCTCCCGTGCACCGAAACCGGGGGCCGATGCGCCGGCGATCGCGATCGTCACCGCGTAGGCCGCAGCAACCGACAACACCAGCTGTGCGACGTTGAAGAGTGACTTGAGGAACTCGGCGCGGATCGCGACGTGGGCCAGCGTGACGCCCACGACCACGGCGATGAGGCCCACCGCGGGATCGGCGAGCAGCACGAGTGGGATGACCACCGCTTCCTCGACGCTGACCAGCTCCACCTGCGACCCGCGCGGGAATGGAACCGGCAGCAGCTGCACGAGCAGGAAGGCGAGGCTGAAGCCCGCGATCATCGCGAGGTCACCCACCGCGGGCAGGTCGACGAAGGCGACCGCTCCCGTGACGCAGGAGGCGGCGAGCAGCGCGATCATCGACACGTATGCGCGTGTCAGCCCCATCGACTGGCCCACCATTCAGCTGCACCCCACCGCGATGCGCCCCAGCGTGAGGCTCCCCAACGCGAGGCACCCCAGCGCGACGCGCCCCATCGGGAGGCGCCCCAGCGCGAAGCTCCCCAGCGTGAGGCGTCCCACGACGAGCCTGAGCCGTCGCCGGTGCCGTCGTACCCGCCGTAGGTGGTGCCGGAGGTCTGGGTGACGGTGCCGTTCGGAGCAAGCGCAGCGGGCACGAGGCCTTCGACCAAGGCGAGGTCGGTGTTGGTCGCGGCGGTCACGACATCGCCCACCGCGAGGGTCGGCTCGGCGGAGATGGCCCAGGCCGACGGTTCGACGAGGTCGGAGGCCGCGTAGTCGCCGAGTGCGTCGTCGACGGTGTCGCCGGCGCCCAGGTTGGCCGTGATGCTCGCATCCTGGGGGACCTCGGCGGTGTGTTCACCGTCGACCGCGACGAAGGCCTCGACCGCTGTGCCGGTTGCCGTCACCAGCGGTGCCTCGACCTCCACGACGGCCGAGCCGCGTGCGTCGTCGAGTGATCCGAGCCCGGAGCTGCGGGTCGCGCCGGCGTTGGCCGCGCCCCCCGATCCAGCGGCGTCGAACGCCTTCTGGGCACGCACGGTGCCCGCTCCCTGTGCGCTCGGGTCGCCGATGACGGGCTTCGCCGTGGCGATGAGCGCGTTCTTGACCTCATCGGGCGTCAGGTTCGGGTAGGCCTGCAGGAGCTGGGCCGCGAGGCCGGCCACGACAGGCGCCGCGAACGACGTGCCACTGCCGCGGAACTGCGTGTCACCGACGCGCGAGCCCGGGTACTGCGTGTCGATGGTGCTGCCGGGGGAACGCAGCGACACCACGCGCGAGCCGGGGGCGACGAGGTCGGGCTTGCTGAGGCCGTCGTGGGTCGGGCCACGCGACACGAACGACGGGATGTCGTCGTTGCTTCGGTTGGGGTCGCCGTTCTCGTTGGTGGCGCCCACCGAGATGATGAGGGGGTCGTCGGCGGGCTTGGTCACGGTGCCGGGGCGGTCGCCGAGGTTGCCCGCGGAGGCGACGACGACGATGCCGGCATCCCAGGCCTGCTGCACTGCGTAGTTGAGGGGGCTGACGGCCGTGGGCTGCTGCGAGTCGGAGCCGAACGACAGGTTCACCACGTCGATCGAGTACTGCTCCTTGTGCCGCACGACCCAGCGGAGGGCGGCGATGACCTGCGACACGTCGACCGCGCCGTTCGCGCCGGAGAGCTTGACCGAGATGAGGTCGGAGCCGGGCGCGACCTGGTGGACGAGGCCGGCGACGAAGGTGCCATGACCGAACTGGTCGCCCTGGATCGGGGCGGAGCTGATGTTCTGCTGGTGACGGACCTTGCCTCCGAAACCGGCGACGTCGGCGATGCCGGTGTCGATCACGGCGACCGTCACGCCGGTGCCGTCGAATCCGGACGCGCGGAGGAGGTCTGACTGGGTGGTGCCGAGGAGGACGGTCGGCGAGGAGGGGGGCGGTTCGACCGACGTGGCGACTGCGACGCCGGCGGCGGCGAGCACGAACGTGGTGGCCAACGCACTGCGGGTCACCAACTGCCGGAAGCGGAACTGCACGATGACCCTGCCCTGTCGTTGACGGCGACCACGCTTCTACAGACGCGCCGCACCGAACATCCATGCCACTGATTGCCACATCCGATACACCTTTCTCCTGACGAAATGGTTCAAAGCTGTGCAGGTCGACCGGAAGCTCACCTGCAGGCTGGACCGGGTGCAGGCACGCGCTGGTGTTGCCGACGGAGCAGGGCTGGTGCCGCGTGGGCGCCGTCGCCGTGTAGGGTCCGGGCATGCGGGCGTGGCGGAATTGGTAGACGCGCCGGATTTAGGATCCGGTGGGCATTGCCCGTGGAGGTTCAAGTCCTCTCGCCCGCATGTACGCGTGCCTCTCTGCTGGGTATGCTCCCCGACAGGCACTCAAGCGACACGAGAAGGCGGCACCACGCGATGATGAAGACCACGATCGAGCGACTCGACGAGACCACGCTCAAGCTGGACGTCGAAGTTCCGGAGAACGTGCTTCAGGGAGCGTTCGACCAGACGCTCGTGATGATGGGCCGCGAACTCAACCTGCCGGGCTTCCGCCCGGGCAAGGTGCCGCCGCAGGCCGTGCTCGCCCGTCTCGGCCGGGAGGCCGTCGTCAGCGAGACGATCCGCGTGCACCTCGACGACTGGTACCGCGCCGCGGTGATCGGTGCCGGCGTGCGACCCGTGTCGCAGCCCGAGATCGAGTTCCCGGAGGGCGACGCGGCCTCAGCCGGCGTGCGCTTCCAGGCCAAGATCGAGGTGCCGGCCCAGCCGAAGCTCCCCGAGCTCGCGACGCTCGAGGTCGACAAGCCGAACATCCCGGGCCTGCAGACGTATGTCGACCAGGTCATGGAGGCGACGCTGCGCGGAGCCGGCACGCTCAAGGACACCGGCGCCGCCGCGAAGCAGGGCGACGAGGTCGTCGTCGACTTCCGCTGCCTCGTCGATGGTGAAGAGGTCAGCGGCGCGGCCGCGACGGGCTACCAGGCGCGCATCGGTGACGGGCGCCTGCTCGGCGAGCTGGAGGAGGCCATCATCGGAACAGCGGCCGGCACCGAGCTGGAAGTGCCCGTGACCTTCCCTGACGACCATCCGATGGAGCAGCTGTCGGGCAAGGCTGCGACCTTCGTGCTCAACGTGCGGTCGGTGCAGGAGCTGGTGCTGCCGGAGCTGACAGATGACGTCGCGAAGCAGGTCAGTGAGTACCAGACAGCCGCCGAACTCACCGACAACATCACCGGGTCGATCACCGAGCGCCTCGAGGGCGAGATCTCCGGCATCTTCCGTGGCAACGCCGTGGCCGCACTCGCCGAGGCGGCCGAGCTCACCGAGCCGGAAGCGCTCGTGCAGGGACGCCAGCAGGAGCTCTACGCAGGCCTCAAGCAGCAGCTCGGCCAGAGCGGGCTGACGGTGGAGCAGTACCTCGACCGCAGCGGTCGCGACAGTGCCGACCTCTTCGCCGAGCTCGAGAAGAGCGCACGCGACGACCTTCGCCGCGAGCTGTCACTCCTCGCGCTCGCGGAGCAGCAGGGCATCAGCATCGGTGAGGCCGACCTCGTGCAGGAGATCACCGAGCACGCCCAGAGCACCGGACAGGACGTCGACGCATCGGTCGCCCAGGTGTTCAACTCGGGCCGCGCCGACCTGCTGCGGGGCGAGCTGCTCATCCAGCGCGCGATCGACCACCTCGTCGCCACCGTGAAGCCGAAGTTCGTCGACCTCCCCACCGCGGAGGAGGCTGCCGCCGAGGCTGCAGCCAACAACGAGGTGCCGGTCGTGGAGCCCGGCTCCGAGGCCGACGGCGACAAGATCGTCGCCGAGGAGTCAGCCACGGAGAAGACCGAGGCCTGAAACGCGCGCGCGCCCGGGGCGAACGCGAAGCCGCCGAGGCGTCGCGGTCTCCGCGCGCGTCACGTATGTGCGTTCTGTCGTCCCAGTGACGACAAAGCGCACACAGGTGGATCCACGCGTGCCGGCTCGCCTGCCGTCGTGCCTGCCCGCGCTTCGTATGACGTTCGGATGACCTGCGGCGCTGGTGTGCATCGCGAGGTGAGGGATCCTGCGCGCACGGGCAGAGGGCTTCCACGGTGCGAATTCGTGAGCTGATTCGACACCCGGCCAGTGCATGGGCATGATGCGCGAACCGGGGCTCAAGTTACGAGCGATGAGCGCCGAGACAGCCAGTCCCGGGAGGCAGTCCCGGCGCGTCGGAGATCGTGCGGATCCCCGACGTGAGACATCTTTCAAGGAGCCAAGCTATGCCCCTCGTTCCCTA
Organism: Thermoleophilia bacterium; assembly: GCA_025964405.1. Classification (GTDB taxonomy): domain Bacteria; phylum Actinomycetota; class Thermoleophilia; order Gaiellales; family SKUG01; genus JAGQUL01. The sequence goes on from JAOPYW010000025.1 coordinate 10,360, forward strand.
CGTCATCGAACAGACCTCGCGCGGCGAGCGCTCCTTCGACATCTACTCGCGCCTGCTTTCGGAGCGCATCATCTTCCTCGGCACGCCGATCGACGACCAGGTCGCGAACCTCGTCGTGGCGCAGCTGCTGCACCTGTACTCGGACGACCCCGAGAAGGACATCTCGATCTACATCAACTCGCCCGGCGGCTCGGTCTACGCCGGCCTCGCGATCTACGACACGATGCAATACGTGAAGTGCGACGTGTCGACGATCTGCTGTGGCATCGCGATGAGCATGGGCGCGTTCCTGCTCGCGGGTGGCACGAAGGGCAAGCGCCTCGCCACGGCCAACTCGCGCATCATGATCCATCAGGTCTCCTCGGGCTTCCAGGGCCAGGCGACCGACATCGAGATCCAGGCGCGCGAGACCCTGCAGCTCCGCAAGAAGCTCGACGAGATGCTCGCCGAGAACTCGGGGCAGCCGTACGAGAAGGTCGCCAAGGACACCGAGCGCGACTACTACATGAGCGCGCTGGAGACCAAGGAGTACGGCATCATCGACCAGATCGTCGGCGTCGTGCCGGATGCCGACAAGGACAAGGCCGACAAGGGCGACATGGTCTAGGCCTCGCAACACGGCTTTTGGAACATCGGCACGTAATGCCGGCGTACTGCAGTTCGAGGTATTGGCTACGGAACGCTCAGGTTCACCACGGATGGGGACGACAGGACACGCATGGCTCGCACAACGGATCAAGAACAGCTCCTCTGCAGTTTCTGCGGCAAGTCCCAGCGACAGGTCAAGAAGCTGATCGCAGGACCAGGCGTGTACATCTGTGATGAGTGCATCGAGCTCTGCAACGAGATCATCGATGAGGAACTCACCGAGAAGACCTCGCTCGACCTCGACCACCTGCCGAAGCCGGAGGAGATCTACGAGACCCTCCAGCAGCACGTGATCGGCCAGGAAGTCGCGAAGCGCTCCCTCTCCGTCGCCGTCTACAACCACTACAAGCGTGTGCGCATGACGCAGACCGATGGTGATGTGGAGCTGTCGAAGTCGAACATCATGCTGCTCGGTCCGACCGGCTGCGGCAAGACCCTGCTCGCGCAGACGCTCGCCCGCATCCTCAACGTGCCGTTCGCCATCGCCGACGCGACCGCCCTCACCGAGGCCGGCTACGTGGGTGAGGACGTCGAGAACATCCTCCTCAAGCTCATCCAGGCCGCCGACTTCGACGTGAAGAAGGCCGAGACCGGCATCATCTACATCGACGAGATCGACAAGATCGCCCGCAAGAGCGAGAACGCATCGATCACGCGCGACGTCTCCGGTGAGGGTGTGCAGCAGGCGCTGCTCAAGATCATCGAGGGCACGACGGCCAGCGTGCCGCCGCAGGGCGGGCGCAAGCACCCGCACCAGGAGTTCCTCACGATCGACACGTCGAACGTGCTGTTCATCTGCGGTGGTGCATTCGCTGGCCTCGAGAAGATCATCGAACGCCGCGTCGGCAAGAAGGCGCTCGGCTTCGGTGCCCAGCTCGACAAGGACAAGATCGACGTCAAGAACCACGTCAACCTGTTCGCCGAGGTGATGCCCGAGGACCTCTCGAAGTTCGGTCTCATCCCGGAGTTCATCGGTCGACTTCCCGTGATCAGCGCGGTGCATCCGCTGCTGGCCGAGGATCTCGTGCGCGTGCTGACCGAGCCGAAGAACGCGCTCGTGAAGCAGTACAAGAAGTTCTTCGCCTACGACAACGTGGAGCTCGTCTTCACCGACGACGCGCTCATCGCGGTCGCCGACAAGGCGATCTTCCGCAAGACCGGCGCCCGTGGCCTGCGCTCGATCATCGAGAACGCGCTGCTCGACGTCATGTTCGAACTTCCCGGTCGCGAGGACGTCACCAAGTGCGTCGTCACCCGCGAGACGATCGACAACGCCCAGCCGCCGACACTCCTCACCGAGGGTGGGCGCGAGGCCGGCAACGGTGACCAGGAAGAAGAAGCCGCCAGCGCGTAGCTCGGCGACGCGCGGCCCGATGGCTGCGTTGAACTTCATGGGGCCCCCGAGGGATGGACTGAAGTCCTGTCCTTCGGGGGCCTCATTCGTTCGCCTTGCCCTCGAACCGCAGGAGGCCTCCGAGGGGAGTTCGTCAGATCTATGCGGCAGTGCGCTCGACGCGTACGTGCTTGACCGTGTCGCCTTCGGCGCAGACGTTCACCAGCAGGTCGCCGACGTGGGTCTCCGCCGCGAACGTGAACCACACGGTGTCGCCGAGGGGCGAGGCGTAGCGCGGGTCGAGCACGTGCCACCCGGCGATGCCGAACAGCGATCCGAACTGGTCGAGGAACAGCACCGCGGCAGCCGCCGCACGGTCGGTCTCGGGCAGGGCCTGGGCGGCCGCCGGCATCGCGAGCTTCACGTCACCGTCGAAGCCGACGGCGAGTGCAGTGTCCTCCGAGAGTGCCACGCGAGCACGCGGGTCTGCGAAGTGCAGGTCACCGAGCGCACGGTCGAACCGGGCCTGCTCCATGTCTGCGATGGGAGCTGCAGCCGCAGCGAGGTGTCGGGTCATGCCTCACGTCCGGGAACCGCGCCGGCGGAGCCGAAGCCTGCATAGAGCACGGCTCCGTTGGGGGCGATCACGACGTCGATCTGCGCCGGTGCACCGCGACCCACGGCGAAGATGTCGATGCCGAAGGCGAACCAGTCGCCCTGGCTGAGCGGGGTCACGCCACGCAGGAAGAGCTGCTCCATCGGATCATCGAGGCCGAACAGGGCGCTGAACCGTTCCATGAAGGCTGCTGCGGGATGGTTGCCCATCTCCCGGGCGCCGAGCATGTAGCGGAACTGGCGCTGCTGCGCCGGAGGGATCGGCGTGCCGACACGGAAGTTGCCACGCACCGTGCGGGCCCAGCCGGAAGCCGAATCGACCTCGACGCGGGCACCCTTGTGCACGGTCTTGAGGTCGGCCACCGTCTCTTCGAATCGCTGCGAGGCTCGCTTCACCGACTGCCGCTGCTTCTGGGCGCGGATCGGGTTCTCGGGGGTCGGTTCTGCTGCGCGGGCAGCGACTGACGGGCGGTTCGCCATGTGGCAACTCCTCCTGATGGCGTTGTGCGAGGGAAATCTCCCGGTCCACGCCTGCCGCACCTTGCTGCAATCGACCTCTCGATGCACGTGGCGGAGTGGATCTGTGGGGGATTCCGAGGGCTGCAATGAAGCCTTCAACCGTCTATCCCGATCCCACGGGTCGAGGGCGCTGCTTTCGAATCGGCGTTGGCCGCAGTGGCACTTCGGGTGGCCATCGACGGCCCACGGGAGTGGCCGCATCGGTGGCCGCTTCGCCCGGGGCCGAGTGAACGTTATCGACGTGCTGCTGCGGGGCATCATGTTTCACGGATGCCCAGCCCGATGACCAACACCTCGTCGCGCGAACGCGTGGCCCTGCTGACCGATCGCGTGTCGGCGCCGGTCATCACCGTGCTGCTCCTCGTCGGTGCGATCTACATCGCCCTCGCGTGGGCGAGTGCACGCGACGCGGGTGCCACCGCGCAACGCAAGGACGAACGGCGCGCGGAGCGCAACGCCGATTCGGTGAACACCGTCATCGCGCGCCGCTCCGCCGACCTCTCCGCGTGGATCGACGAGCACCGCCCCGAGCTCGACGGCGGTGACCCGGCGATGCTGCAGCGCACGCTTTCAGAGCGGGCCGAGACCGAGGGCACGACCTCGGTGGTGGCGTGGCTCGTGGTGCGACCCGACGGGCAGGTCGTCGCAGTGGGGGAGCAATATCCGGGGCGCGTGGCCGGGGCCGGGCTCACCGACGACCTGCGCGTGTTCGGTCGTCAGGTCTCCAGCCGGCAGCGCAACGCGGTGAGCGACCGGCTCATGTTCGGCGACAGTGCGGTGTGGGCGGTCGGCAACCCGATCATCCGCGCCGACGGTCGGAGCCTCGGCGCGATCATCTCGGTGCTTTACGTCGAGCGGAGCGCGCTCGGGGCGTTCATCCCGTCGGGCGCCGCCGCCGCGATCGATTCGACCACCCTGCTCGATGCCCGGGGGCGCACGGTGGCTGGACCGCCGCTCCCCGCCGACGAGGACGTCGTGCGTCGCCCGGTCGGCACGAGCGGGTGGACCGTCGTCGTGCCGCGCCAGGGGTCGGGGCAGCTCCTGCCGACCTGGACCTTCCCGGCGTTCGCGGTGCTGCTCCTCTTCCTCGCGCTGCTGCACGCGGTCGGCGAGGCGCGCCGTCGCCGCCTGATGCGCGACGGCGCCGAGCGCGTGCGCCACGTGCGCACGCTCTACGACCTCGCGTCGCGGGTGCTGCACGCGCGCACGGTGCACGACCAGGCCGAGCTGCTCGCAGGCTACGCGGTCGAACTCACGCGGCTCGACGGCGCACGTGTTCGTCTCGCGGCCGACCGTGACGCGAACGGCCTCGTCGCCGGCTCCGCCGTGGCGGGGCAGCGCGAGTACCGCGTGGCGCTGACGGGTCCGCGCCAACCGATCGGGGAGCTGATCGCCTACCGTCGAAGCCGTGCACTCAGTGAGGAGGAGCGCAGCGTCATGCAGACGGCAGCCACCCTCGCGGGTGCGGCGATGCACACGATGGTGTCGCTCGAGAACGAACGAGCGGCCGCGCACGAGCTCCAGCGGCTCGACGAACTCCGCAGCAACCTGCTCGCCACCGTGGCGCACGAACTGCGCTCCCCACTGACCGCGGTGAAGGGCGTGCTCGGCCTGCTCTCGATGCAGGACGACCTCGCCGAACGCACGCGCGGCTACGTCGACGTCGCGACCGAACGCACCGACCGGCTCGTCGAGCTCATCCAGGACCTGTTCGACTGCTCGCTCCTCGAGACGGGGCAACTCGACATCCGCCCGCAGCGCTTGCTGGCGTCCGACCTCCTCGAGTCGGCGCTGGGCGCGCAGGCAGCTGCGCATCCGGGGGAACTCGAGCTCTCGGCGACGCCCAACCTCTCGATCACCGTCGACCCCGTGCGCTTCGACCAGCTCGTCAACAACCTCGTCACCAACGCCTACCGGCACGGTGCACCTCCGATCGAGGTCGCGGTGCGCCCGGCCCTCGACGGGGTCAACGTCATCGTCATGGACGAGGGGCCGGGCATCCCCGAGGCTGATCGCGAACACATCTTCGGCAAGTTCTGGCAGGGGTCGACGGGTCACGCGCGGCAGGCGCAGGGGGCGGGCCTCGGCCTCAGCCTGGTGGAGGGCCTCGTGCGGCTCCACGGCGGTCGCATCGAGATCGACAGCGTGCACGCCAACGGTACTGGCGCACGGTTCATCGCGTTCTTCCCCGACGTGGTTCCCGACCTCGAGCCGAGTGCGGTGCGCTCGCGCGTGATGCATGCGGGCGACGACGTGGAGCTGGATCCGCTCACCCGCATCATCTGATCGCCGCCCATGCGTGCGATACGATGCACGCATGCCGACCTACGAATACAAGTGCGAAGCCTGCGGACACCACGAAGAGGTGTTCGCCAAGATGAGCGACCCGCCCCCCGCCGCGTGCGAATCGTGTGGCGCCTCGGAGCTCGTGAAGGTGCTGTTCCCGGTGGCCGTGCACTACAAGGGCTCGGGCTTCTACAAGACCGACTACGAGGGCACCAAGGGCAAGCCGGCGACCGCCAGCACGGGTGACGGCGGCTCGGCGTCGTCGTCGAGTGAGGGCTCCTCGAGCTCCGGTTCCGATTCGTCGTCCTCACCGTCGAGCGGATCGGGCGAATCGTCGTCGAGCAGCTCGAGTGGTGGATCCAGCGGTGGATCCGGCGGCGGATCGAGCAGCTCGTCGAACGACTGAGCTCGTTGCGACGAAAGCTGGCGAAAACCCTTTTCACGAACCCCGGCGTTGTGTATGCTTGCCCCTCATGCCTCGGCGATCAGTCGACGCGCATGGGGACGTAGTTCAGTTGGTTAGAACGCCGGCCTGTCACGCCGGAGGTCGCGGGTTCGAGTCCCGTCGTTCCCGCTCTTGAAAGCCCGCCTCCGGCGGGCTTTCTGCGTTCGGGGGCACGCTGCGCGCGCCTGCGGCAGCGCTCGTCGCCCCTGCGCGAGCGAGCTCGCTCCGTCGCTCCTCGCGCCGCCGCAACGACGGTCCCCAGGGCGCCTCGCGCCGCTCGCGCCCTGCAGGCAGGGCTCTCGGCGGCTCGGCTTCCGAGTCGCGCGTCGGTGGCGCGACCGACACGCGGTGATCTCCGCCTACGCATCGCTCGCGCCGGGAAAGGTCACGACGTGACACGGCTCCTCCGACACGACCTGTACACGATCGGTCACTCCAATCGCGATGTCGCGACCCTGGTGGACCTGCTCGACGAGAACGCCATCCAGCTGGTCGTGGACGTGCGGGCGTTTCCCGGCTCGAGGCGACAACCGCACTTCGCACGGCCGGCGTTGGCCCGGGAGCTGTCGGTGGCAGGCATTGCGTACCAGCACATGTCCGCCCTCGGCGGGCGGCGCCGTGGAGGCGACGTGCCCCCGGAGGTGGGTGCCGGGTGGCGAAGCGACTCCTTCGCGGCGTACGCGCGCTACGCCCAGACGGCGCCCTTCGTGTTCGCGCTCCGCGACCTGCTGACCCTGGCGACTGGTCGCCGCGTGGCCATCATGTGCTCGGAGGCGGTTCCGTGGCGTTGCCATCGGTGGCTCATCTCCGACGCGGTGGTCGCCCAGGGGTGGCGGGTGCTTCATGTCATGGGCGAGCACGCCCTGCGCGAACACGTGCTCTCACCGTTCTCGGTCGTCGACGCCGGTCAGGTGACCTGGCCGGGTCCGCCGTCAGCCGAGGCGCTCCGCCTCGGGCGCAACGTCCACGTCGGCTGAGCGTATCCCGCGCAGGTCAGCCGAACAGCGTCGGGTCGGTGCCGTCGAGCGGCGGCGCGAGCCACGGGTCGGGCGCCATGTTCGGGTTTGCGTAGGTCGGCTCGCCCGGTCGGGTCGGGCACGCCGGAACCACGGGCGGGTCTGCCGGCGGCACCTGTCCCATCCAGCCGTTGTCCTGTGCGTCGCTCGGGGTCTCGTACCCGGTCGGGCGTGCCGGCGGACGCGGGTTGTACGCTGCGGAAGTCGCGGAGAGGTTCATGCCTCCACGTCGCGCCGAGGCCAGCCCGCGCACCGCGCCCGTGCCCTGCGTGTCCTGCTCGGTGCCGCCCACCGGCCGCCCACGGCCGCAGCGGATAGGGTGGGCACATGACCGCCCACGGCTCCCCCGAATCGCAGATGGACCCAGCGAACACCGTGCTCGAAGCGCTCGGCATCGAGGTCGTCGAGGCGACCGCCGACCGGGTGGTGCTCTCGCTCGAGGTCGGGCCCCGCGTGCATCAGCCCTACGGCTACCTGCATGGCGGCGTGAGCGTGCTGCTGGCCGAGACCGGCGCCTCGATCGGATCGGCGATCGCCGCCGGACCCGAGCTGCAGGCGTTCGGCGTCGAGATCAACGCGAACCACCTGCGCCCCGTGCGCGACGGGCGCATCACGGCGACATCGACGCCGATCCAGCAGGGCCGTTCGCTCGCGGTGTGGGATACGCGCATCACGAACGACGACGGCAAGCTCGTGTGCATCTCGCGCTGCACCGTGGCGCTCCGACCCGTGACCGAGGTCGCGGCCCGCGAGCGCTGACGTCAGTCGGGGGAGCGAAGTGCGTCCGCGATGCCGCCGCCGCAGTGGGCGACCTCGTCGGGCGTGTTCCAGCAGCCGAGGCTGACACGCACGCGCGAGGCTGAGAGGGCGCGGATCGAGGTGCCCTGCGCGGCAAGGCCCGCGACCACGTCGAGGGCCCGGGGCTCGGTGAATTCGATGCAGGCGAGGTGGGCGACGCCGTGCACGGTGGCTG
>JAOPYW010000030.1 GCA_025964405.1 Thermoleophilia bacterium
GCGGGCGACTTCCTGGCCGCGCTGTTCCCCGACGACCTGCTGGCCAACGCCTGACGGTATGGGATCCAGCGGGGCCGGGTAGGCCCGCGCCCATGCAGCTCACCACGTACCTTCCGCCGAACGCGCCCGCAGGATCGACCTGGTTGGGCACCATCTCCGTGCCGCAGCAGGGGCTGGCGCCGCTGCCCATCGTCGCCGCGCAGCAGGAGGGTCCGGTGGCCGGCTGGTCATCGCTCGCCGACGCGATCGCGGCCGTGCAGCTGCTGACCGCGCCGCGGGACGTGCCGACGTTCGCGGTGCTCGAGCAGGACGGCCGGTTCATCGCCCGCCGCATGCTCTTCGACATCTATGGGAGCCGTGGGCACAGCGGAGGCGGTCCGCAGGCGATATGGCACGGCTGGCACCTCGAGTGGTCGACGCAGCGCTACGGTGCGCCGACGTTCGACTTCACCGGTGGCGACACCGCGCTGCGCGCGCTCGTCGACAACGGCGCCGTGACGCTGACGGCCTGACGCAGCGACGAGTGACGCCCTCTGGGTGCCGCTCGTGCGCAGTCAGCCCTTGGTGATTGCGCCGCCGATGCCGCCACCCGCAGCGCCGAGCGCGGCACCGATGAGGCCGCCGACCGCCACGCCGATCGCGAGGCCACCGGCCAACTTGCCCGCGCTCCACGCGCCCGAGCTCGACGCAGCCTTCTCGAGTCCGGCGATGATGGCCACCGCGCCAGCTCCCGTGAGGGCGGCGCCGATTCCGCCGCCGATCGCACCTGACAATGCCGGATTCGTGTCGCGTCCGGCGATCTTCGTCGCGATGCTCGCACCGAGGCCCGCACCGACGGCGAGGAAGCCGACCGTGCGTGCGGCGCCCGCCGCGTTACCGAGGTTGCGGCTGGCGAGGCCGAAGAGGGCGCCGGCAGCGACCGCGGGAACCGCGACGGTGGCAGCGCCGGTGACGAGTGACGTGCCCCAGCCATGCCGCTCGGTCGTCGCGGCATGCGGAGCAAGGGGTGCGGAGGTGGTCGCAGCGATCGACATAGGGGGTCCCGTCGTGAGTCTCGTGTGCTGCAGGGCGTCCCGGCCGCGCAGCTCGTCCATCCGTTCGTCGAACGGGATGGCGATCTCGTTTCAGGGGCCGACCGGCGCCCACGCGGTAGGATTCGCCCCATGTTCGACACACTGCAGGAAAAGCTCGAAGGCACCTTCCAGGGTCTGCGCTCCAAGGGGACGCTGACCGAGGCCGACACCGACGTCGCCATGCGCGAGATCCGGCTGGCGCTGCTGGAGGCCGACGTCAACTTCAAGGTCGTCAAGACCTTCGTCGCGACGGTGAAGGAGCGACTCGTCGGCGAGGAGGTCCACAAGGCCCTCGACGCACCGCAGCAGATCATCAAGATCGTCAACGACGAGCTCGTGCGCCTGATGGGCACCGGCCAGTCGAAGCTGACGTTCTCGCAGCGCGGGCCGACGATCATCCTGATGGCCGGCCTCCAGGGCTCCGGCAAGACGACCACGACCGCGAAGCTCGCCAAGCTCCTCAAGGAGACCGAGGGCAAGACGCCGGCGCTCGTGGCCTGCGACGTCTATCGCCCGGCGGCGATCGAGCAGCTCAAGACCGTCGGCGCGCAGGTGGGCGTGCCCGTCTACGCGCAGGGCACCGACGCCGACCCGGTCAAGATCGCGGAGTGGGGCGTCGCCGAGGCCACCGCCAACGGCGCCGACGTGATCATCGTCGACACCGCGGGCCGCCTCGACATCGACGAGGCGCTGATGGCCGAGCTCGTCGGCATCAAGCGCGCGATCAAGCCGCACAACGTGCTGCTCGTGCTCGACGCGATGACCGGCCAGGAGGCCGTGTCGGTCGCCACCCGCTTCGACGAGGCGGTCAGCTTCGACGGCGTCATCCTCACCAAGCTCGACGGCGACGCCCGCGGCGGCGCGGCGCTTTCGGTGAAGTCGGTCACCGGCAAGCCGATCAAGTTCGTGGCGCTCGGCGAGAAGCTCGACGCACTCGAGTACTTCCACCCCGACCGCATGGCGAGCCGCATCCTCGGCATGGGCGACGTGCTCACCCTCATCGAGAAGGCCGAATCGGCATTCGAGGAGGACGAGGCCGCCGACATGGAGGCGCGCCTCAAGAAGGGGCAGTTCACCTTCGAGGATTTCCTCAAGCAGATGAAGATGCTCAAGCGCATGGGCTCGTTCAAGAGCATCCTGTCGATGCTCCCCGGCATCCCCAAGGAGATCCGCGACATCGACATCGATGACTCGCAGATGGGGCGCGTCGAGGCGATCGTGCTCTCGATGACGAAGGAGGAGCGCCGCAACCCCGACATCATCGACGGCGCCCGACGTCGGCGTATCGCCGCCGGCTCCGGCCACGACGTGCAGGCCGTCAACGCGCTGATCAAGCAGTTCGCCGACATGCGCAAGATGATGAAGATGATGATGAAGGGCGGCGGCAAGCTCCCGCCCGGCTTCGGCGGCGACATGCCCGGCGGCATGCCGAACCTCCCGAGCGGTGGGCAGTTCCCCGGCCTCGGCCGCTGACCACGTGCGGCTCTACCTGAGCTCCTACCTCATGGGCGATGACCCGTCGATGCTGCGCCGCGCGCCCGACGACCAGGGCCGCGCGCTCATCGTGTTCAACGCGCTCGACCAGTACGACACGCGGCTGCGCTGGGCGCAGCAGCAGTCGGAGCAGCTCGCCGAGCTCGGCTACGCATCAGAGGAGCTCGACCTGCGCGACCACTTCGGCTCTGAGCCGGGCGTGCTCGCGGCGGTGATCGCGAACGTCGACCTCGTATGGGTGCTCGGTGGCAACACGTTCGTGCTCGCACGCGCGATGCACGCCTCGGGGTTCGCCGCGGCGATCGCCGCGCCGCTCGCCGCCGGCACGCTCACCTACGGTGGCTACTCGGCCGGGGCGTGCGTCGCCGGCCCCGACCTGCGCGGCATCCACCTGATGGACGAACCCGACGCGCTCCCCGAGGGCTACGACGCGTCATGGCCCGCGCCTGGGCTCGGCCTCGTCGACACGCGCATCGTCCCGCACGTCGACTCCGACCACCAGGAGGCGGAGCTGGCAGCGCTGGCCGTCACCTGGCTCGAGGCCGAAGGCCTCCCGCACCTCCCGCTACGAGACGGTCAGGCGTACGTGATCGACGGCAACCGCAGCTCGGTCGCCTGACTTGTTCCGACTAACCACTTGGTCTACCATGGGAGCATGGCCGAAGTCGGGGTGCATGAAGCGAAGACCCAGTTCTCGAAGCTGCTGCGTCGCGTGGAGCTCGGCGAGGAGATCGTGATCACACGCAACAAGCAGGTCGTTGCCAAGCTGTCGCCGCCCGACGAGGTGCCGATCCGTCGATTCGGCACGGGGGCGGGTCAGATCGTCGTGCACGGCGACTTCGACGAACCGCTTCCCGACGAGCTGTTCGATGCATTGCGCTGATGGTGTTCCTGCTCGATACACACGTCTGGATCTGGATGACGTCAGACGAGCGGCGCATCGGGCCCGTCACGCGATCGAAGCTTGCTGACCCGGCAAACGCAGTGATGCTGTCTGCGGCGAGCTCGTGGGAGCTGGCACTGAAGTACCAGCTCGGCAAGATCGAGTTGCCGACGCCGCCCTCGGTCTACGTCGCCACCCATCTGCGGAGACAGGGTGTCGCGCCGCTCGCAGTGGAGCATGCCCACGCCCTCGCGGTGGGCGAGCTGCCAGAGGTTCGTCACGCCGATCCATTCGACCGGCTCCTCGTGGCGCAGGCCCGTGTGATGGGACTCACCTTGGTGACGGCCGACGACAAGCTGTTCGAATACGACATCGAGACGATCGACGCTCGAAGCTGACCGGAGCCGTACTGCTACGGTTTCGCGTGCCCTTCTCGCCCCGCCTCATCCGCATCGAGCTGCTCGCCGGGCTCGTCGTCGCGCTCGCGCTCATCCCCGAGGCGCTCTCGTTCTCGGTCATCGCCGGCGTCGACCCCAAGGTCGCGCTCTACGCCTCGTTCACCATGGCCGTCACGATCGCGATCGCCGGGGGACGCCCGGCCATGATCTCCGCCGCCACCGGAGCCATGGCGCTCGTCATCGTCGACCTCGTGCGCGACCACGGCGTCGAATACCTGCTCGCCGCCGGCATCCTCGCGGGCATCATGCAGCTCGCCCTGGGTTTCGTGGGAGCTGCGAGCCTCATGCGCTTCGTGCCGCGCTCGGTCATGACCGGGTTCGTCAACGCGCTCGCGATCCTCATCTTCATCGCCCAGTTCGACAACCTCGACGGCGGCAACCCCCGCGTCGTCGCCCTCGCGATCGCGGCCTTCGCCTTCATCGCGCTGCTCCCACGCCTGACGCGCGCCGTGCCCGCGCCCCTCGTCGCCATCGTGCTCGCGACGATCGCCACGGTCACGCTCGGCATCCACCTCCCGACCGTCGGTGACCAGGGTGCGCTGCCTGCATCGCTCCCGCCCTTCGGCATACCTGACGTGCCGCTCACGTGGCACATGCTGCGCGTGATCGCGCCCTACTCGGTCACCCTGGCGATCGTCGGGCTGCTCGAATCGCTGCTCACCGCGCGCCTCGTCGACGACATCACCGACACGACCTCGAGCCGCTCCCGCGAGACCCGCGGCCAGGGCATCGCCAACGTCATCACCGGATTCTTCGGCGGCATGCCGGGCTGCGCCCTCGTCGGGCAGACGATGATGAACGTGCGCATCTCCGGCGCCCGCACCCGCCTGTCGACCGCCGCGGCCGGCGTCTTCCTGCTCACGCTCGTGGTGGTGTTCGGCGACCTCGTCGCGCGCATCCCGATGGCGGCCCTCGTCGCCGTGATGGCCTACGTCTCGTTCGTGACGTTCGAGTGGCACTCGATCGCGCCGGCCACCCTGCGCCGCATGCCCAAGGGCGAGACCGCGATCATGCTCCTCACCGTGGCCGCCACGGTCGTCACGCACAACCTCGCGATCGGCGTCGGCCTCGGCGTGCTCGCCGCGATGGCGGTCTTCGCGCGCCGCGCCTCGCGCATGGTCGGCGTCGAGCGCACGGTCGATGCCGCGGGCACGTCAGTCAGGTACACGGTCACGGGGGAGCTGTTCTTCGCCTCCGAGCAGGCCCTCGAAGCGGCGTTCACGTTCGCCGCCGACCCGCGGCGCGTGGTCGTCGACCTGACCGGTGCGCACCTCTGGGATGCCTCGGCGGTCGCAGCCCTCGACGCCGTCGAGCAGCGCTACCTCGCGCGTGGCTCGACGTTCGAGGTGGTCGGGCTCAACCAGCGGAGCCGGGCCCTGCAGGCGCGGCTCGGCACCTGAGGCGCGACCGCGGTGGGTCGCTCGGGGCCGAACCGGCTCGCTCGCGGCCTAGGCTGCCTCGCGGAGCGCGCGGATGACATTGTTCGCCTGGCTCCGCAGCTCATGGGCGAGGTGCACGGGGTTCTGCTTGCCCTGCTGCGTCAGGATCTCGGTGTGACCACGCACCTGCCCGAGCACCGCGAGGTTGCCCTCGAAGGCGTTGCGCAGGGCCTGCGGCGTCTCGGGGTGGCTGATCGCGGCGCGCAGCGACTCCTCGAGGTTGCGTCCGGTGTAGCCGAGTTCGGTGCCCAGGGCCTTCGCCGAGGCTGCGGGCCCGAGGTGCGTGGGCGTCGCCGTGATCACGTTGTCGGCGAAGCCGCGGAGCACGGAGCTGGTCGTGGCGACGCGGTTGAGCACGCCGGCGATCGGAAAGTTGGTCATGTGAATCCCCCCAGATTCAGGAATGGGGTAGGCGCCCGCGATCCGGGACCCAAGCCATCTCCCGTCTATCGGGAACGGGGGCATCGGCGTTGCAGCGCCGCTTCAGCGGGTCGACGCGACACGAGCTGCGCCAGTGCGGTACACTTCACGGCTGTTCGTCCCAGATTTCAGGAGTACGCCCCCGTGGTGAAGATCCGCCTGGCCCGTTTCGGGTCCAAGAAGAACCCGCACTACCGCATCGTGGTCGCCGACTCACGCGCTCCGCGCGACGGTCGATCGATCGAGACGATCGGTACGTACAACCCGCAGACCGACCCCTCGTCGATCATGGTCAAGAACGACCGTGCCGAGTACTGGGTCGGCGTCGGCGCGCAGCCGTCCGAGCGCGTTGCCAAGCTGCTGAAGATTGCCGGCGTCGCCGGCGTCTGAGGCGTCCGGCCCGACTGCGAGGTTCTCGACCATGTCTGAGCGCAACGGTCAAATCAGCGATTACGTCCAGTTCGTCGTCGAGCACCTCGTCGACAACACTGAGAACGTCTCCGTGAACCCGCAGGTCGAAGGCGATGACCTGTACGTCGACATCGAGGTCGACAAGTCAGACCGCGGCCGAGTGATCGGCAAGAACGGTCGACTGATCCGCTCGCTCCGCGTGGTGGTTCGCGCCGCCGCGGGCCGCGACGGCACCACCGCACACGTCGAACTCGTCGAGGATGACGAGGAAGACGCCGCGGTCGAGAGCGCCCCCGAAGGCGCCGAGGCGTGACGAGCGAGAGCTCTGCGGGCTCCGGCTCGCGCCGCGACGTGCTCGCAGTCGCGACGCTCGCCAAGCTCCACGGCATCCGCGGCGAGATCAAGCTGCGGGCCACCGACGAATACGTCGACCTGCTCCGCACCGCCGCCGACGAGGCCTACCCGATCACCCTCCGCATCCCCGACACGGGCGATGAATATGAGGTGACCTTCGCGCACGTGCGCGGCGCCGATTCATCACCCATCGTGATGATCGACGGCGTCGACTCCCGCGAGGCGGCCGAGGCCTACTGCGGCGCCCAGGTCTGCCTGACCCGCGACCTGATCCCCGTACCCGACGACGACGAGTACTTCCTCGCCGACCTCGAGGCCTGCGAGGCCTTCGACCACCTGACCGGACGCCTACTCGGCAAGGTCACCAAGGCCGAGGCGCTCCCCGCCAACACCGTCCTCACGATCAAGCTCGTCGGTGGTGAGCTGCTCTACGCCCCACTAGCCAATGACGCCGTGCCGACGGTCGACGTAGCCGCGCGCCGCATCGAGCTCAACGCAGACTTCCTCGGCATCGAACCGGGCACCGCGTGAGCGACCAGCTCCCCCCGTGGTCGATCGACGTCGTCACGCTGTTTCCGCACTGGCTCGACTGGATGCGCGAGGTGCGACCCATCCGCAACGCCACCGAGCAGGGGTCGCTCGACCTGCGCGCGCTCGACCTGCGCGAGCACTCGCCACTCAAGCACCGCCAGGTCGATGACACGCCCTACGGCGGCGGCGCGGGCATGGTGCTGCGCATCGACGCGGTTGTTGCCGCGCTCGAGGGGCACTACGCCCAGGAGCTTGCGGAGCTGCGCGCCGAGCGCCGCATCGTGGTGCTCACGCCGGCCGGGCGCATCTTCGACGACGCACTCGCGATCGAGTGGGCCGCCGAACGCCGGCCGACGACGATCCTGTGCGGGCGCTACGAGGGCTTCGACTACCGCGTACACGAACACGTTGCCACGGAGGAGATCTCGGTCGGGCCCTACGTGCTGTCGGGCGGCGAGCCCGCCGCGATGGCGATGGTCGACGCACTCGTGCGCAAGCTGCCGGGGGCGCTCGGCAACGAGGGCTCGCTCGACGACGAGACCTTCTCCGACGCGCTCGCCGGCGGCGCCGAATACCCGCACTACACGCGACCGGCCGACTTCCGCGGGTGGGGCGTGCCGGAGATCCTCGCCGGCGGCCACCACGGCGAGATCGCCAAGTGGCGGCTCGCCCAGTCGGCGGCGCGCACCGAACGCCAGCCTCCCGCTGCTGCGCCTCGCGATGATTCCTGATAACCTTCGTCGTCGCGCTAACTTGGTTGTCTTCCAACTTGCGCCGAGCTGAACTGACTTGGAGTTTTTGAGATGTCGATGAACCTGATTGATGAGATCAACGCCGCGCAGCTGCGTGAAGTACCGCAGTTCAAGGCGGGTGACACCGTCAAGGTGCACTTCCGCGTCATCGAGGGCAGCCGCGAGCGCATCCAGGTGTTCGAGGGTGCGTGCATCAGCATCTCCGGCTCGGGCGTCAACGAGAGCTTCACCGTCCGCAAGCAGTCGTTCGGCGTCGGCGTGGAGCGAACGTTCCCCATGCACACGCCCAAGATCGACAAGATCGAAGTGAAGATGGTCGGCGACGTGCGCCGCGCCAAGCTCTACTACCTCCGCGACAAGCTGGGCAAGAAGGCCCGCATCCGCGAGAAGCAGAACTGAGCGAGCGCGGCCCTGTGCGCCGCGTCCTGAGCAGTCGCACCTTCCTCTGGACGGTGCTCGTCATCGCCGCCGTCAACCTGGCGGCGTTTGGCGTTCAGCGGCTCTTCTGGGTTCCGGTCGCGATCCCCAGCAGCTCGATGGAGCCGACGGTCGGCGCAGGCGACCGCATCTTCGTGCGCCGCACGCACCAGTCGCAGGAGGAGCTCGCGCGCTCGATCCGGCGCGGCGACGTGATCGTGGTGCGCGCTCCGGAGGACGGACACCCGCTCGTCGTGAAGCGCGTCGTGGCGCTCCCGGGCGAATCGATCGAGGCGCAGGATGGCGTCATCGCGATCGATGACCAGCAGGTGCTCGACGAGACCTACCTCGCCGACCGCATCACCGATGCAGGCACCGCCGGCGCCGACAGCGTCGACATCGAACGCACCGAGCTCACCGGTACCGAGCTCTACGTGATGGGCGACAACCGCGCCCACTCGATCGACTCGCGGTCGTATGGGCCCATCCAGCTGGCCGACGTGGTCGGAACGATCTCGCTGAGGTTCTGGCCGCCGAGTCGCTTTGGTACCGTGAGTGGTACGTGATGCTGCGATGACTCCTCCCCGCGCCAAGACCCCGCCACGCCCCGGCAAGCGCCTGCTGGCCCACGACCGCAAGCTCGGTCGTTTCGTCGCGGGCGTCGACGAGGCGGGGCGCGGTTCGCTCGCGGGCCCGCTCGTGGCAGCGGCGGTCGTGCTCGACCTCGATCGTCTGACCGGCCCCGAGGCTGCGGCGCTCGGCCGCCTCGACGACTCCAAGAAGCTCACCGCCGACCTGCGCGACAAGCTCTACCGCGTGGTGCTCTCGCGCGCCCGCGACGTGTCAGTCGCCGTGGTGCCGGCCGCGACCATCGATCGCATCGGCCTCCACAAGTGCAACATCGCAGCGATGCGTCGCGCGCTCGCCGGACTCGAGTCGCCCTGCGAGCACGTGCTCGTCGACGGCTTCCAGCTCGCGCCCGTCGTGCTTGCGTGTGGCACCGAGCGCGAGTGCCGCAAGATCATCAAGGGTGACGGCACGAGCGCCGCGATCGCTGCCGGCGCGATTGTCGCCAAGGTCACACGTGACCGCCTCATGGAGCGCCTGGAGGAGGAGACCGGCAACCGCTGGGCCTTCCACGAGCACATGGGCTACGCCGTACCGCTCCACGCCGAGCGCATCCAGCTGCACGGCACGACGCACCACCACCGCATGAGCTACGAGGCCATGGCCTACATCGGCGCGCCCGTCTCCGATCTGCCGCCCGCGGGCTCGGTCACGACCTTTGCGCTGCATCGC
>JAOPYW010000094.1 GCA_025964405.1 Thermoleophilia bacterium
CGATGTCGAGCAGGAAGCTCGCGCCGCGCTGCTCGAGCCACTCGCGGATGACCACGCTGTCGGCGTCATCGGGCGCGTCGTCGGGGTCGGGAGCCATGAGCTCGACGTGCGCGCTCGCGAACAGCGCGACCTGGAGCGACCCGTTCTTGGAGCCGCGGCCCATCCACGTGACCTGCCCGGTCTTGACGAGCTCGTCGAGCCACGCGGCGCGCCAGCTCGACAGCCGGGGCGCGACCAGGTCGCGCTCCCACTGCCCGGGCGAGGCCTCGATGCCCTCGAGCTGGATGATCGCGTCGCGGGTCGCGGCGACCGACCCTGCCGGGGGCTGCACGAGCCCGTGCCAGTTGGTCAGGAACCGCGCGAGCGCCGCGCGGTCTGCGGGCTCGATCTCCTTGCGCAGGCGCGCGAGCGTGCGCCGGCGCAGGCGGCGCAGCACCTCGGGGTCGCACCACTCCTCCTCCTGCCCGCCGGGCAGGAACCCGCCCTTGAGCGCCGTGCCCGCTGCGCGCATGGCTTCCAGCGTGGCTTCGACGGCGCCCGGCGCGAGCTCCCAGCGTGCGGCGATCTCGCGTGTCGTGAACGGCGTGTTCGTGCGCGTGCGGCGACCGACGAGGCGGCCGAGCGGATCGGACGACGTGTCGAGGAAGACGCCCGGCACGCCGCGCGGCGCCTGTACCCCGAGCACCGCCACGTAGTCTCCCGTGTCCTCGATCGAGATCCACCGTTCGTGCGACGCGATGCGGATCTTCACGATGCGCTTCTCGAGGCTGAGCTGCGCGATCCAATGGGGGAGCTGTTCGAGGTCTGCGGTGCGTTCGGCCAGCTCCGCCTGGCTCAGGTCGCCGAGCGTGCGGAGCAGGTCGTGCAGCTGGTCGGCGCTGCGGGCGCGGCGATCCTCCTGCGTGCGCTGCAGCTCCCCCTGCACCTCCTCCACGGCCTCGATGTCGAGTAGGTCACGCAGGTCACCGGTGCCAAGCAGCTCGCGCAGCAGCGCCTGGTCGAGCGACAGGGCCTGCGCGCGGCGTTCGGCCTGCGGGGCGTCGCCGTCGTAGATGAACGACGCGGTGTAGTCGAACAGCAGCGAGGCGCTCATCGGCGACGCGTGGCGCGTCTCGACGTCGACGACGCGGATCGAGCGTTCGTGCACGCGTGTCAGCAGGTCACGCAGGTCGCCCATCGCGAACACGTCGCGCAGGATCTCGCGGTAGGTCTCGAGGATCATCGGGAACCGCGGCTGCTCCTGCGCCACGCGCAGCATGTCGGCGCTACGCAGCCGCTGCATCCAGAGCGGGGAGCGCTTGCGGAAGTTGCCGAGCGGCAGGATGAGTGAGCGGGTCGCGATCTCACGGAAGCGCGACGCGAACAGCGCGCTCTGGCCGAGCTGGCGCACCACGAGATCTTCGACCTCGTCGGGGTCGGGCAGCAGCTTCTCGAGCTCCGGCAGCTCCTCGATGTCAGGGAGGCGCAGGGAGATGCCGTTGTCAGACCACAGCGCCGTCGCCTCGATGCCCAGGTCGGAGAGCTGCTCCTCGATCGCCATCGCCCACGGTGCGTGCACCGGCTTGCCGAACGGGCTGAGGATGCACACGCGCCAGTCGCCGAGCTCGTCACGGAAACGCTCGACCACGATCGTGCGGTCGTCGGGCGCGGCACCGGCCACCGCGATCTGCTCGCGCACGAACCCGACGAGGTTGCGCGCTGCACGCGGGTCGCACAGGTATTCGGTCGCGAGCGTCGCGAGCAGCTCGGCATCCTCCTCGTCGTCGACGAGCGTCGCCAGCGACGGCTCCTCGACGCTCGACGCGGCGGGTGACGCATCGGCCACGACGCGGATCAGCTCCCCTACCGCGCGCCCGAGCTCCACCGTGCGCCCCGCCCCCTCGCCGTGCCAGAACGGTGGCTTGCCGATCGCGCCGGGCTGCGGGGTCACGAGCACCTGGTCGCGGGTGATCTCCTCCACGCGCCACGAGGTCGAGCCGAGCACGATCACGTCGCCGAGGCGCGTCTCGTGCACCATCTCCTCGTCGAGTTCACCGACACGTCCGCCCTTGCCGACGATGAACACGCCGTACATGCCGCGGTCGGGGATCGTGCCGGCGTTCGTCATCGCGACCTTCGCGGCGTCGCTGCGGGTCGAGACCTCGCCCGTCTCGCGATCCCACGTGATGCGCGGCTTGATGTCAGCGAGGTCGTCGACGGGGAAGTAGCCGGCGAGCAGCGACAGCAGGTTCTCGAACTGCTCGGTCGAGAGGTCGCGCCACGGAAACGACTTGCGCGCGAGCTCGAGGAGCTCATCGACGGTGAACGGTCGCTCCACGCACGTGGCGATCACCTGCTGCGCGAGCACGTCGAGCGCGAGCTCGGGCACGTGCACCGGCTCGATCTCACGGCGCGCCATGAGGCGCGTGACCGCCGCCGCCTCGACCAGGTCGGCACGGTGCTTCGGGTAGATGCGCCCGCGACTGACCGCGCCCACGTCATGCCCGGCGCGGCCGATGCGCTGGAGGCCGCTCGCGACCGAGCGCGGGCTCTCCACGAGCAGCACGAGGTCGACGGCGCCCATGTCGATGCCGAGCTCGAGGCTCGACGTGGCGACGATGCAGGGGAGCTCCCCCTGCTTGAGCAGCTCCTCCATCTCCGTACGGGCCTCGCGACTGATGGAACCGTGATGCGCACGCGCGACCGGCGGCGTCGCCCAGTCGGCCGGCAGCTGCACCTCGTGGTCGTCGGACCACTCGAAGCCCTCGGCGAGGGCCCGCGCACGCTCGCCGTGCACGTACGCCGACAGCTGGCGCCGCGCCGCGAGTTCGTTGAGCGAGGTCGCGAGGCGCTCGGCGAGCCGCCGACTGTTGACGAAGACGATCGTCGAGGTCGATTCCTCCACGTGATCGAGCAGCTCTGCGTGCAGCGCTCCCCAGATCGAATAGGAATCGTTCGCGTTCGACGTCGGGGTGTCGAGATCCTCGAGCGTCTCAGCGGCTATCTTCGATCCGACCGCGGTCATGTCGTCGACCGGCACCACCACCTGCAGGTCGTGCTGCTTCGCGCCCGGCTCGTCGATCACCGTCACCTCGCGGCCGACCCCGCCGAGGAAGGCCGCGATGCGTTCGATCGGGCGCTGCGTGGCCGACAGCCCGATGCGCTGCGGCTCCCACGTCGCCGGATCCTCGACCCCGGCCTCCTCCGCCAGCTCGCGGCGGCGCAGCGCGAGGCGCTCCATCGTGAACGCCATGTGCGTGCCGCGCTTGTTCGACGCGAGCGCGTGGATCTCGTCGACGATCGTCATCTGCACGTTGTCGTAGAGTTCGCGGTAGCCCGACGTCAGCATCACGTACATCGACTCGGGGGTCGTGATGAGGATGTCGGGCGGCGTGCGCCGCTGCTTCGCACGCTCCGACTGGGTCGTGTCGCCGGTGCGCACGCCGACGGTGATGTCGGGCAGCTCGATGCCCATCAGCTCGGCATGGCGGCGGATGCCCTGCAGCGGCGCGCGCAGGTTGCGCTCGATGTCGTAGTTGAGCGCGCGCAGCGGAGACAGGTAGACGAGCCGCATCCGCTTGTCCTTTTCGGGGAGCGGTGCCCGGAAGAGCTGGTCGATGCCCCACAGGAAGGCGGCGAGCGTCTTTCCCGAGCCGGTCGGGGCGCCCAGGAGTACGTGGCCACCAGCCGCGATCGCCTCCCAGCCCTTGAGCTGCACGCCGGTCGGCGACTCGAACTGCTCGCGCACCCAGGCCTGCACGGCCGGGTGGAACCGCTCGAGCACGGCGTCGACGTCAGGGAGTGGCGTGGTGGGAGGGCCGGCGGGCATTGGTCACATCGTACCCTCGCGCGCGTGGGGTAGCGCCGGGAGCGATGGCGATAGGTCCATCGGCATCTATGCGAGACCGAC
>JAOPYW010000095.1 GCA_025964405.1 Thermoleophilia bacterium
TGGTTCGGTCGTCACCGAACCATCCTGGTTCAAGGCCAAGGGTGCGTGCCACGACAGCTGCGGCGTCAACGACCCCGGGTGGAAGCGGTGCCGCGACCTCGATGTTCCCGTCGACCGGTACGCCGAGCACATCGACGTCACTCGTGGCTCGTGTTCCATGGTTCCCCAACTGCATCGCTGCACCGCCGATCACGACGAAGACGTGGTGCTCTCCGCGGGTGGCGAGCAGTACGTCGAGTGCTTCCAGGGCGGCGCGAAGTGTGGGCGCGTCGTACGTCATGCTCCGATCATTCCCATATCGTTCAACTATAATCGTCGTTTCACTCATTATACTTGAATAACACGTCCAGTATAGATGATCGGTAATTCGCGCAGCTCAGCGTGTTGTCGCGGTGCGCGGGGCGCGCCGGCAGCTGTGACGCGGTACGATTGCGACTTCCCAGCGGACTACAGGACGGCATGGCTACAGGAATGGCGCAGGATTTCTACGAACTGCTCGGCGTGACCCGGGAGGCGGACGCCGCCCAGATCAAGAAGGCGTACCGCAAGAAGGCGCGCACGCTGCACCCCGACGTCAACGACGCCCCTGACGCGGAGGCCGAGTT
The DNA here is from genome assembly GCA_025964405.1 of Thermoleophilia bacterium. Lineage (GTDB taxonomy): Bacteria > Actinomycetota > Thermoleophilia > Gaiellales > SKUG01 > JAGQUL01. Next base: position 606 of record JAOPYW010000095.1, read on the forward strand.
CCGGCGCGTGTCGGAGGCGTACGAGGTGCTGTCGAACGACCAGCAGCGAGCCACGTACGACCGATTCGGCGAGGAGGGGCTCAAGAGCTCCGGCTTCGAGTCGCGCACGTCGGGCTTCGGCTCGATGAGCGACATCTTCTCCGCCTTCTTCGGCGAGGACATCTTCGGCGGCCAGCAGCAGGGTGCGCCGGGCGCCATGCGCGGCGACGACGTGCAGCTCGCCGTGCAGCTGAGCTTCCGCGACGCGGTGCTCGGCACGAGCCGCGACCTCACCTTCACCGCGCCCGACACGTGTGACACGTGCGACGGCTCGGGCGCCGCGACACCTGAGGACGTGCACCGCTGCACGACCTGCAACGGCATCGGCATCGTGCGCCAGGTCGGCCGCTCGATCTTCGGCCAGGTCGTGCAGGAGCGTGCCTGCCCCGCCTGTCACGGTCGTGGCACCACGGTGTCGGAGCCCTGCCCGACATGCCACGGGTCGGGTGACGTTCCGCGTGAGCGCACCGTGACCGTGTCGATTCCCGGTGGCATCCAGGAGGGCCAGCGCATCCGGCTCACCGGTCGCGGCGGCGTGGGCACCGGTGGCGGCCCCGACGGCAACCTCTACGTCGACGTCGCGGTCGAACGCGACGAGCGGTTCATCCGCGAGAACGACGACCTCGTCACCGTGCTCGACCTGACGATCGCGGAGGCGGCGCTCGGCACCGTCGCGCAGATTCCGACCGTCGACGGCGAGGATCATCGCCTCGAAGTCGCCGCGGGCACCCAGCCGGGCGCGCGCATGGTGATCCGCGGGCTCGGCGCAGGTCGCCTGCGCGGCGGCGAGCCCGACGACCGCGGCGACCTCGTCGTGTTCGTCAACGTGCGCGTGCCGCGCGACCTGACCTCGGAGCAGCGCGCGGCCCTCACCGAGTTCCACGAGCTCGAGCAGGACCGCAACTACCGCGACCGCGACGGCATCTTCGACAAGCTCAAGCGCATGGTGCGCCCGTGACCGGCGCGCCCGGGGGTGACGCCGCGCCCGCCGCTCCCACGGCTCCGACAGCTCCCACCAACGCCGACGCCCTCGTCGAGGTCGCCGTGCACGTCGACGCGGCACAGGCCGAGCTCGCGGCCTACGCGACGGGCGAGTTCAGCCCCGGCGGCTTCCAGGAGGAGGAGCAGGCCGACGGCCGCACCCGCCTCGCCGTCTTCGTGCGGTTCGGTGAGGAGTCGCGCTACACCGCGTGGCTCGCGCAGGCCGGCATCACGATCGACGGTTCCGCGACGGTGACGATCGTGCCGGGCGACTGGTCGGAGCGGTGGAAGGAGTTCCACCAGGCGATCACGATCGGCACGCTCTGGGTCGGCCCGCCGTGGCAGCTCGACGCGGCGCCCGCCGACCTCAAGAAGGTCGTCATCGAGCCCGCGCAGGGCTTCGGCACGGGCGCCCACCCGACCACGCGCCTGGTGCTCTCGCTCCTCGACGCGCAGCCGCGCTGCTCGGTGCTCGACGTCGGGTGCGGGTCGGGCGTGCTCACGGTGGCGGCCGCGAAGCTCGGGTTCGGTCCGCTGACCGCGATCGACAACGACCCCGTGGCCGTCGATTCGACGCTCGAGAACCTCGAGCGCAACGACGTGCGCGGCGTGACCACGCGCGTGAGCGACGCACTCCAGGAGGAGCTCCCGACCGCCGACCTCGTGCTCGCGAACGTGATCTACGAACCGCTCGTCAGGCTCGCCCCGCGCATGCGCGCGCCGCGGCTCATCCTGTCGGGCCTGCTCAAGTCACAGGCCGATGACATCGAATCGGTCTACCGGGCCAACGGCTACGTGCTGCGCGAGCGACGCGACCGCGACGGCTGGGTCGCACTCGTGTTCGACTCGACCGACGTCGACGGCACCGCGATGCGCAACCGCGACGTCTTCTGATGGTGCGTCAGGGCTCGACCGCGCATGGCTGACGACGCCCGCCACCGGTTCCGCTTCTTCACGCGTGACGTGGGGCTGCCACGTGCGCGAGTGGAGCTCACGGCGCCCGACGCCGCGCACCTGGGCGTGCTGCGCCTGGCCGAGGGCGACGACGTGGAGGTCGTCGACGTGACCGGCGTGGTGTGGCTGGGGCAGGTCGCGGGCGGCGGCGTGGTGACGCTGCGCGAACCGCTCCCCCTCGACGGCCTGCAGCTGCCGCGCATCGACCTGATCGCGGGCGCACTGGTCGGCGGTCGCTTCGACGAGCTCGTCGACGGCGCCGTGCAGGCGGGTGCGAGCAGCATCGCTCCGTTCGCCGCCACCGCCAAGGATGCGCGACGGCTCGCCGAGCGCCACGACCGGCTGCAGCGCATCGCGGAGAGTGCCGCGAAGCAGGCCAAGCGTCGCGAGGTGCCCCGCATCGCCGCGCCGCTCGATCGCGCGGGCCTGCTCGCCACGGCGCCCGGCATCGTGCTCGACGCGGGCGCCCACGAACCACTCGACCGCGTGCTGCAGGCGCTCGATGCCGCACGTGCCGATCGCGGCGGATCGCTCGTGGGCTACACCGTGCTCGTGGGTCCGGCCGAGGGCTTGTCGGGGGAGCTGGTCGCCGACCTCGTGGCGGCTGGCTGGCACGCGGCCCGGCTCGGGCCGAGCATCCTGCGCGCCGAGCTCGCGGCAGCGGTCACGGTTGCGGCAGTCGCGCTGCACGCGTCGCACTGACCGACCCTCGTTGACGCGTGCGCGCGGTCAGGGCGCGATGACCGAGAACACGATCGGCGCCACGTAGCTGCCCGGCGGCTGGTTCGTGGCGGTGCGCAGCCCGAAGCGCAGGCTCGCGATCGCCGTCGGTGGATCCGGCACGGGAGCCGCGGTCGCAGCGATGGTCGCGGCGGTCGTCGGAACGGCGTTCCAGCTCGTGGAGTCGGTGGAGGTACAGGCGCCGGTGCTCGGCCAGGTGGCGCTGGCGCCGCCGGCGACGCCACGCACGCAGGCTGCGAACGTGTTGGTGGTCGCCGTCGCGCTCGCCCAGTCGGTGTCGCCGCCGCCACCGAGGTTGCTGTAGTTGGAGATGGAGGCGCCCGTGTCGAGGCGCTGGATGCAGACGCGGTAGATCGCGCTGCCGTTGGCGCACCCACCTGCGAGGACGAGCCGCCCGTCACTCGCGAAGTCTGCGCCCACGCTGCCCGAGTCGGCGGTCCCGATCGGGTAGGAGGCAACGCCGGCGTTCGCGCCGCCCGGACCCTTGAACCGCGTGTCGAGGGTGCCGTCGGCGTTGATGCGGGTGACGCAGGCCGTCGCAGTGCTCCCACACGTGCCGACACCGATGACGCGACCGTCGGGTTGGAGGCGAATGGTGTCGACCTCCTCCTCGGCGGTGTTGTCCGTGAGTGCCACCAACCCGTTGCCGGTTCCCGTGGGGCCGTCGAACGTCGGGTCGAGCGCGCCCGTCGGCAGCAAGCGCACGAAGCACGAATCGTGGGTCGTTTGGTCGCAGAAGCCGTTGTACAGCAGGCTTCCGTCCGGAGCCACGAGACCGTCGTACAGGATGTCGTCGTACGGTGTGCCCGTGATGATGAACCGCCCGTTGCCGGTGCCCGAGGGCCCGTCGAACGCCGTGTCGAAGCTGCCGTTCACGTTGAGCCGGGCGAAGCACGGATCCGCGTATCCACTGGCGAGGTAGCAGGCGCCGCCGATGACGACCTTGCCGTCAGGTTGCAGTGTGACGACTGCGCCGTCGTCGTGGCTCGCGCCGATGCTGAACGCGAACATGCCGTTGCCGGTTCCCGACGGGCCGTCGAACGTCGTGTCGTAGGCTCCGGTGGTCCCGTTCAGCCGTGCCACGCAGAAGTCGTTGTTGCTGCCGTTGTAGCACTTGCCCCCGAGTACGATCATCCCGTCGGGTTGGAGGGCCAGGCCGTAGGACCAGGCCTCGTTGCCGAGGTCGACGCCCACCCGACCGTTGCCGGTTCCGCTGGGCCCGTCGAACGCCGTGTCGTAGCTGCCGTCCGAATTCAGCCGCGTGATGCACATGTAGTGCGACACGCCGGTGAGGCATTCGCCTGAGAGCAGGATCTTGCCATCCGGCTGCACGATGATTCGCTTGAGCCAGTCGGAGCCCTGGCTGCCCTGCGCGAAGGTGAAGGCGCCGTTGCCCGTTCCCGTGGGACCGTCGAACGCCGGATCGAGGGCACCACTGGGCAGGAGCCGCATGACGCAGAACACGTTGGGATATGGACTGGCCGTGCCGCAGACGCCGGCGACGAGTGTCGAGCCATCGGGTTGCACGGCCGCCGCGTAGCCCCATCCGTCGAACGCCGTCACCGGGATGATGACCTTGCCGTTGCCCGTGCCTGACGGACCGTCGAACGTGGCGTCGAGTGCGCCGGTGGTCGACATCCACATCGCGGCGCCGGCGCCGTCACCCTGCGCAACCTGCAGCTGGGCGGCGTTGTTGGTCGACCCGAACGCCACGTCGCAGTCGACCGAGGTCACGTTCGATGATCCGGGCTGGATGTTGCCGAAGCTGGTGCGACCCGCTGCACCGGTCGCGCAGCCGGTCGTGTCGAGCGAGGTCGCGCTGACGATCGAGGCGGTGACGACGACCGATGCACCGGCCGATTCACTCGGGGGAGCGGTCGCCAGGCCGATGCCCAGGGCCAGCAGGAGTGCCACCACGGTCGCGCACGCGAATCGCACGCGCGTACGCGTGCGACCGTGCCGAACGTGGAGGCGGGAGCGCATGTCGATCCATCGGCATTTCCGAGGCCTCGCGTGAGCGTACGCGGGCGTGCGCAGCGCGTGCGGGACGCGACGCTGCGCCCGTCGAACGAACTGCCGCGTGCCGGGGGATGCATCCAATACGATACGCCGATGCAGATCGCACGCGCGCACTCCGCCCCACACGACATTCCGGTCGACCGTCGATCAACGTCGACAGGCGGTTTCGCGACCGATTCCACGCTGGTGCCGGGGCTCGTGGTGCCGGTCGTGCGAGGGCTTCCCGACGCCTCGACCAACGGGTGGTCGCTCGACTACCTCAAGGGTCCGCCCGCTGCAGGCTCAGCTGCCGCGAAGGCAGAGCTCGCCGAGGTGCAGGCCGCCCAGCGGCTGCGCACGCCCGAGGGTGATGCCTGGGCGGTGCACCTCGCGACGGATGGGTCGTTCCGGCTCTGGATCGACCTCGCGCGCCGTGAGCACGGCAGCACCGGCGTCGTGCAGTCGTGGCTCGGCACGGCACTCCTCGCATCGACGATGGCGGCGAACGCTGCCGTCACCCAGGTCGTCAAGCACCGCTTCCAACGTCAGCGCCCGTTCCAGGTCGATCCCACGATCCAGCCCCCGGTCAAGCTGCCGCACGACAGCTCGTATCCCTCCGGTCACACGAGCGCCGCCTTCGCCGCCGCGCGCATCATCTCGGTGCTGCGCCCGACGCTCGCCACCGAGGCCTACGACCTGGCCACGCAGGTCGCGGCATCCCGCGTCTACGCCGGCGTGCACTTCCCGTCCGACGTGCGCGCCGGAGCCCAGCTCGGTACCCAGGTCGCCCAGCTCGCGCTCCGCAACCTCGGCCTGCCCGACCACACGGCCATGATCGAGCAGCTCCACGCGGCCGGCATCACCGACGCGCAGCTCGCCGGCACCGGCCTCGTCGCATGAGCGACTGCGTCTTCTGCAGCATCGTCGCCGCGGAGCTGCCCGCCGACATCGTGGCCGAGGACGAGGAATTCCTCGCCTTCCGTGACGTGCAGCCGCGCGCCCAGACGCACGTGTTGATCGTGCCGAAGGTGCACGTGGACGACCTCGACGCGTGGCTCGCATCGGGCGGTTCGAGCGACCGCATGCTCGCCTTCGTCACCTCGGTCGCCGCGGGTGAGCAGGTCGCGGGGCGCTACCGCCTCATCACGAACGTCGGCGAGGACGCGGGCCAGACCGTCGCGCACCTGCACTGGCACGTGCTCGCTGGTCCGCGGCTGCCGGGCTTCTGACCGACCGTCGGGAACGCTTCCCTGCTGCCGCTGGTCGCAGCTAGCCACCGCCGGCCGCCGCATACGTCGCCCAGCGACTGCCGTAGCCGTTCGTGATGGCCCACGACGTCGTGAGCGCCTGCTGGCGCCAGTCGGTCCAGCTCAGGTCGCCCAGGGCTCCCCAGGCGTCGGGGTTCGCGGCCCGCGCGGCCGGCGCGAGTTCGTTGAACGTCGGCTCGATGAACTGGAACATGCCCTTCGACGGCGTTCCGTTCTGGGCGTTGATGTCCCAGTCGTTGGCGATGTCGGTCGTGTCGTATCCCGACTCCAGGCGCGCGATGCCCGAGAGCACGTTCGCATCCGCCCCGTAGGCCGCGGCCGCCGTCGATATGAACGTGTCGACCTCACCTCGCGACGCTCCGGCCGCCGCTGGGGCAGCCGGTGTCGACGGCGCGGGCGCCGGCTCCGCGGCACCCGACCCCGACGCGCCGCCCGGCAGGCGAACGAGCTCGCCCGGATGGATCAGGTCGGGATCCACGATGGTGGTGCGGTTCGCCTGGAGGAGCTCGGCGAGCGTCACGCCCGTGCGCCCGGCGATGCCGCCGAGCGTGTCGCCCGCTCGCACGACGTACGTCGCTCGGTCGGCGGCCTCCGCGGGCGCCGGAGCCGCCGCCGGCGTGCTTTCCGCAGACGCCAGACGAAGTTGCTGGCCGGGGTAGATGAGGTTGGGGTTCGGCACCTGGTCGGCGTTCAGGGCGTGCAGCGCCTGCATGCTCATGCCGTGCTGGGTCGCGATCACGCCCAGCGTGTCACCCGGTCGCACGGTGTACTCGCCCTCGCCCTGGTGCTCGGCCGTGGTCGCCGGCGGTGCAGCACCTGCCATCGGCGCAGTCGCGGGCTCCGCCGCTGACGCTGCGCCCGCAGCTCCCCCGAAGGTGCGAGCCCCGGAGAGGTAGATGTTCGGGTCGACCACGTTCGCGTTGTCGCCGAAGGTGGCGTAGGAGACCTGGAAGTGGACGTGGCTGCCCGATGCCGCGCCGGTGTGGCCGACCTTGCCGATCACGTCACCCTGGCCCACCTGCGCGCCGACCGCCACGTCGAGCGCCGACTGGTGCATGTAGCGCGAGTAGACGTGGTTGCCCGCATCGTCGCGGCCGTGGTCGATGACGACCTCGTTGCCGGCGCCGTAGGGATTCCATCCGGCCACGACGACCGTGCCCGCAGCGGCGGCCTTGATGGGAGTGCCCTCCGGGCGCGCGTAGTCGATGCCGAAGTGCATCTCCTTGCCGTTGGGGAGCAGGTTCAGGTTGCTGGCCGGTTCGCGCTCGCCGTAGGGCGACGAGATGCCGCCCTCGCCGACCGGCGCCTGCATCGCCGCCCCGGGTTTCGCGGCGGTCGGCACGTCGAGGCGCGCCACGGCATCGGGCGCGGCCGCGGCCCCGCGGGGCTCGGTGGTGGGCGGCTGGTTCGGTGTGTGGCGGGCGAAGGAGGGGTGGACGTGACTGCGTGTGACGGGCATCTGGGTGCATCTCCGACGGAGTGATCGTGCCGCGTGGGTACGGCTAGGGATCGGTCGGTGCACGTCGCACACCAGCGTCGCCGACGCACCGCGGTGTCGCAAGGGGGATCTGACCTCCCGTCGTCGACCGCCGCACGCGTCGCACGGTCACGCGGCCCCTGTGCGAGGATCCCCCCATGACCTCACTCCTCGAGCAGCTCCAGTCAGACGTCAAGGAAGCCATGAAGGCCCGCGACAGCGATCGCGTGCAGACGCTCCGGCTCTTCGTCAACGCGATCCAGGTCGAGGCGAAGACCAAGCAGCGCGACCTCGATGGCTCGGAGGAGATCGCCGTGCTCCAGCGCGAGCGCAAGAAGCGCATCGAGGCCGCCGAGGCGTTCGACGCCGGCGACGCCGCCGACCGCGCGGCCGAGGAGCGCCGCCAGGCCGAGCTCCTCGACACCTACCTGCCCGAGCAGCTCACCCCCGAGGAGCTCCAGAACCTCGTGACGAACGCGATCGCCGAGGCCGGTGCCGAATCGCCCAAGGACATGGGCGCCGTCATGAAGGTGCTCGTGCCCAAGGTCGCCGGGCGCGCCGACGGCAAGGCGCTCAGCGGCGCGGTGCAGCAGGCCCTGCGCGCGAACTGATCGTGGGCGCGGACCAGCTCAGCGGCCGCGTCGCCATCGTCACCGGTGCCTCATCGGGCATCGGCGCCGCGACTGCGCGTGCACTCGCCGCACTCGGCGCGTCGCTCGTCGTCGTGGCCCGTCGATCGGATGAGCTGCACGCCCTCGCGGCCTCGCTGCCGGGCCCGTCGCTCGCCGTGGTCGCGGATGTCAGTCGCGAGCACGACGCGGCACGCATCGCGACCGAGGCGCTCGAGGCGTTCGGGCGCATCGACATCCTCGTCAACAACGCCGGCACGGCATCCTTCGCGCCCATCCTCGAGACCAGCCTCGACGACTGGCAGCGCATGCTCGACGTCAACCTCACCGGGAGCTTCCTCTGCGCCCGCGCCGTGCTGCCCGCGATGCTCGCCGCCGGCAGCGGACGCATCGTCAACGTCTGCAGCGACGTCAGTCGCCGCGTCTTCCCGGGCGGCGGCGCCTACTGCGCCTCGAAGTTCGGCCAGTACGCCTTCAGCCAGACGCTGGCCAAGGAGGTGCGCGAGCGCGGAATCGCCGTCGGCGCGGTGCTCCCGGGCATGGTGCAGAGCGAGTTCGCCGGCGGCAAGCCCGAGGAGCGCAACGACTGGATCCTCCAGCCGGGCGACGTCGCCGAGGCGATCAGCTTCATGGTCACCCGACCTGACCACGCGGTCGTCGACGAGCTGCAGGTGCACCCCGTGGTGCAGGAGATCTGACCTCGTGCGCCGCGCCTGGCTCCCCGCACTGACACTGCTCGTCGCCGCACTTGCGGCATGTCAGTCGGCGAACGCGGCAGCGGTGGTGCCGACCCGCGTCGAGCGACTGGGGAGCTCCGCGCAGGGGCGCCCGATCACCGCCGTCGTGCGCGGGTATCCGGGCGCGACCCGCAACGTGCTCGTCGTCGGGGTCGTGCACGGCACCGAGCCGGCCGGGCTCGCCGTCATCCGCGCCCTGCGCTACGCCGTGCCGCCGCCGGGCGTGCGCTACTGGCTCGTCGCCGCCGCCAACCCCGACGGTCGCGCGCACGGCACCCGCCAGAACGCGCGCGGGGTCGACCTGAACCGCAACTTCCCGCTCACGTGGCGCCCGGGCGGGGCCCGCTGGAGCACGTACTTCCCCGGCCCGTTCGCGGCCTCCGAACCCGAGACCCGCGCGATCATGGCGCTCGTGCGGCGCACGCGGCCGGCGGTCACCGTCTGGTACCACCAGCACCTCGGCATCGTGGTGCGCCCGACGACCTACCGCGCACGTCAGGTCGCAGGCGCCTACGCGCGGGTGTCGGGCATCCCCATGCGGCCCTATGCGGCGCTCGACGGCACCGCGAGCGCGTGGCAGGCCCGTGTCGATCCGCAGGGTGCGCCGCTCGTGGTGGAGCTGCGCGCGGGAGCCCTCGACCCGGCCGGCGTGCGTCGCCACGTGCGGGCCGTCGCGGCTGCGGCCCGGCGCGCGACCGCGTGACGTTCGCCTGACGTCAGGGATTGGCCAGGGCGACGACGGTGATCGTGTCCTGGAAGGTGCCGCTCGGCACGGCGGTGCCCACGCCGAGGCGCACTGACAGCGTGACGTCCTCGGGTGCCACCGAGAGGGTGGGGCGCGTGTGGAGCGTGGTGGAGGAGCCGAGCTTGAGGCCGGCGTACCGGTTGTTCACGTAGTCGAACGCGGTGGTGCCGCTGCCCCACTTCGCGAGGCGTGCGGCGGGACCGGTGACTCCCGTCACGCAGACCCCGACGTACCCGGTCGTACCGTTCGCGCCGGCAGCCCACGCCGTCGGCGTGGCGTTGGTGCCGGTCCAGTCGGGGATCGTCGTGGCGAAGCCCGGGAGGAGGCCGCCGCCGTTCGCGTCGCTGCCGTCGGTCGCCAGGAGGGTGTATCCGTGGGTCGCGTTGGTGGTGACGGTGATCGGCGTGCTGGCGCTGGCGTCGGCTCCCGCGACCACGCTCCCGAGCCCCAGGCTCGGCCCGGCCGAGACACTCAGGGTCGGCGTCGACATCTCGAACCAGTCGGGCGTGCTCCAGGCGCTCCACGCGTCGCCGACCTGACGCGCCTTCATGCGCACGTAGTAGCGCGCACCCGGGGTGCGGAGGGCGGTCGAGCCGCCGCCCGTGCCGTAGACGACGTCGGCGCAGCGGGCGGCGGGCGCGCACGCAGCGAGCGCGACACCGGCGTCGGACGGGGAGGAATCCCACATGACCGTGCCGTGCGGCGCAAGCGTCGCGTCATAGCCGGCGACCTCGGCGCTCGTGAGGGCGCGGTTGAGGATGCGCACCTCGTCGAGCGAGCCCGTGAACCGGCCGTTGGCAGCCAGCGTCTGGGAAGCACCGATGAACACGCCGTTGCTCGAGGTGTCAGCCGCGCCCGGCATCTGCGTCGATCCCACTGACACACCATCGACGTAGAAGGTCATCAGGTTGGTGGAGCTGACGGTCATCGTCGCCGAGTGCCACAGGTTGTCGGTGTACGGGGTCGACGACGTCTGCACCTTGTACGAGACGCCTCCGACCGTGGCCGTTGCCTGGAACTTGGCCCCGCTCTGGATGAACTGCAGCGCGTAGTTGCAGGTGCCGGCGCATCCACCCGAGGAGTTCTCGACGAGCGTGGGGAATGCCGTAGGGATGCCGTTGGTCCTGAACCGCGCCTGCACCGTGAAGTCCTCCGTGAGCTGGAGGGCCGCATCGGGCGCGGCGCGGGTGTGCTGGGTCGTGCCGTTGAGCTCCAGCGCTTCCGCGAAACCGGCCTGGCCAGCAGGAGAGGTTGGCGCGGCGGTCGGGATGAGCGTACGGCCGTTGCCGCTGGCATCGGTGGTCACTCCCGTTGCAGTGTCGAAGTGCCACAGGCCGACGACGCTCGAGTCGGTGACGTCGTTGAACACCTGGACGCGCTGCTGCGCGGCGGTGGTGAGCCCCGTGTTCATCCACGAGAAGTGCGGCGTCGCAGCCGCGACGTCGATCGGGTTCGTGTAGTTCGCCTGGGCGTTCGTGTCGTGCGTGAACTGGGCGGTCGGGGCAGCCGTGGTCGTCGTCTCGAACCAGTCGGGCGTGCTCCATGCCGACCAGCTCCCGAACGCTCCCCGGAGCTTGGAGGTCACGTAGTAGCGAACGCCACCATGCACCAGCGACACAGGGGCTCCGGAGGAGCCGTAGACGATGTCGGTGCACCGTGCCCCCTTGGCGCAGTTCGCGATCGCGTTGCCGGCGTCGCTGGTGCTGCTGTCCCACAGGACCGTGCCATGCGAGGCGTTCGAGTTCATGTAGCCGAGGATGTCGGCCGGCGTCATCGAGCCGCGGCTGATGCGGATGTCATCGACTTCGCCGTTGAACCTGCTGCCGCCGGAGAGGTCGCCGCTCACCATGACGTCGACGTTGGGATTGTCGACGACGCCTGCATTGAGGGGCGTGTTGTCGTACTGCGCGCCGTCGAGGTACAGGCGCATGACGTTGCCCGCATCGATCACGAGGGCGAAGTGGTGCCATGTACCGTCGACCCACGGCCCAGCTGGGGTGGCCACGTTCTTCTGGGTGCCTCCGTTGACTGACACGTTGCCGTCGATGGTGTTGCTCGCGCGGTCGAACACGACCTCGAAGTTGAAGCGCGTGGCCGCTACGTCGGAACGCGTGATGATCGAGGGATACGGGTCGTTGGCGATCGACGACGTCTTGAACCAGCCGTCGACGCTGAAGTCCTTCACGAGGTTGAAGGCCGGGGACGTGGTGGCGGTGGCCGTCTGCGTGCCGGTCATCTTGAGCGACTCGGCGTACTTGCCGGTCGGGTTCGTCGGGCCGCCGGCCAGGGCCAGGGTGTGGGCGTTGCCGGTGCTGTCGACGGTCGGGCCGGGCGCGGCGTCCATCTTCCACAGCGCCACCACGTTGTTGAGCGGCGTGTTGAGCACCTGCGTGCGTTCGAGCGTGGCCGCTCCGCCGGTCGTGTTGTTCACGCTGAAGCGCGGGGTGGCTGACGCGATGGTGGTCGGGTTGGTCGAACCCGCCGTGGCGTTCGTGTCGTTCGTGTAGAGCCCGCTGGGCGGGTCGACCGGTCCGTCGGGGCTGTCGACCTCGACCATCGCGGCATCCCAGTAGGGCTGCGTGCCGACCGGGTTGACGTAGCCCGTGCGGATCTTGAGCGCATTGACCTCAGACGGCGTCCAGCCGGCGACCGGTGCGGCGATGACGTTCTGGTGGTAGCCCAGCGACGCGTTCGTCGCCATGTTGCCGCCGTACAGCACGGGCGCCGCCGCGTCGGAGTCGCCGTTGCGAACGACCTTGGTCGTTCCGGTCACGCTGGTCGCACTCGATGAATGTGATGCCATGACTGCCGACACCCAGTTCGCGGTCTGGGGAAGGGCGGTGTTCTGCAGGGTCCATTCGAGGAAGCTGTTGGCGCCGGTGACGGTCTGCTTGACGTGGTCGACGCCGGTCGAGGCCACGGGGTCGTCGAGGCGCGTCCAGCTCGTGGGGTCGATGGCGGTGGAGTCGTCGTCCTGGAACGAGCCCGGCGTCGCATGCGTGCCGGCGCCGTCGATGCGAAAGCCGAGCGAACTGCCCGCGCCGATCGGATAGTCGGCGGTGGTGTCGGTCACGGCGAAGTCGTCGACGTAGACCTGCGCCGTGTCACCGACCGTCGCGGATCCGACCTGGAACTGGAAGATGGTGTCGGCCGTCATGCCGGCCAGGTTCGTCGGGGTCTGCGGAAGTCCGTTCACGCTCCACAGCGAGGTCCACGTCGTGCCCTGCGTGGTGACGGCCAGGTCGATGCGGTACCAGGTGCCGGTCGTCAACACCGGGCCGTTGACGGCACCGGTGACCGTGCCCGCCGCGTTCTTGTAGGCGAGCTGCGACTGCCCCGTCGGGGTGACGTAGAGCCGCCCGATCCGGGCCGACGTGTTCGTGTTCGGCAGCCCGCCGCTGATGATGTCCATGTTGGCCGTCGGCAGGGCCGCGATGTAGACGTAGTACCGCAGTGACATCTGGCCGGCGTCCTGCGTGTCGAACCGGAACGCCGACGCCTTGCCGGCCCCCCACGTCAACTGGAGGGCGTAGCTACCACCGTGCCTGGTGCCCGACTGCACTACCTCGGTCGTGCCGTCGGCGAACCACTTCGCCTGGCCGTTGTTCGCAGGGTAGTCGCTCAGGATGCCGCTCTCGAATCCCGTCACCCAGATCGGCGCAGCGACCACGGAGGCGGTGCTGAACAGGCACCACGTCACGCAGGCCAGCAGCGCCGATCGCCACGCGGCGTGCACCGTGCGAGCGACGGCGCGCGTATGACTATGTGAAGGGTCACTCACCCCAGCTGTTTCGGCCGGGGGGTGCGATACCTGAGGAAATACTTCGATATGTCGGCAGAGCGAAGGTACGAACCTTTGATCGGGTTGGATCGCCTGACGGTTTTCCGTCGCGTCGGTTGCAGCATCTGGCCACCTGCGCAGGAGGTTCACCCCGACGACGCGCCGGGGCGGCTTCTGCCACCGCCGCCAGCCGACGCGCGGCTGCGGAGGAGTCATACTTGCCGGATGACTTCCTTCCAGCTCAAGCCCGGCACCGCCTTCTCCGACGTCTACGACCGCGCGCGCGCCATCGCGCCCGAGGCGTTCGACGCCTTCGGCATCCGCAACCTCATCGAGGGGGAGTGGGTCGCGGTGGGCGACGTGCGCGAGCACCGATCCCCCGTCGACGGTTCGATCATTCCCGGGCCACCCCTCGTCGACCGCGCCACCGCCGAACGCGCGGTGAAGTTCGCGCTCGACGAGCACGACACGTGGTCACAGACGGAGCTCGCGGAACGCAAGGAGAAGGTGGTCGCGGCCCTTGACCTGCTCACCGAGCATCGCGAAGTGCTGTCGCTGCTCATCGTGTGGGAGATCGGCAAGCCGTGGCGCCTGGCGACGACCGACGTCGACCGCGCGATCGAGGGCGTGCGCTGGTACGTGGAGCAGATCGACCGCCAGCTCGAGGGGCGCGTGCCGCTCGACGGTCCCGTCTCCAACATCGCCAGCTGGAACTACCCGATGAGCGTGCAGGTGCATGCTGAGCTCGTGCAGCTGCTCGCCGGCAACGCCGTGGTCGCCAAGACCCCGACGCAGGGTGGGTTCCACGCGCTGACGCTGGCGCATGCGCTCATGCGACGGGTGGGGCTCCCGGTCTCACTCATCTCGGGCGCCGGCGGCACCGTCGGTGACGTGCTCGTGGGTGCCTCGGGCATCGGCGCGGTGAGCTTCGTCGGCGGGCGCGCCAACGGGCGCGAGGTCGCGATCAAGCTCGAGGGCTCCGATCGCCGCCACATGTTGGAGGAGGAGGGCCTCAACGCCTGGGGTATCTGGGACTTCTCCGACTGGGATTCACTGGCGGCGCACATCCGCAAGGGCTTCGAATACGGCAAGCAGCGCTGCACCGCCTACCCGCGCTTCGTCGTGCAGCGATCACTGTTCGCGCGCTTCCTCGAGGCCTATGAGCCGGTGCTCCAGACCCTGAAGTTCGGGCACCCCCTCGCGGTCGAGCATCCCGACGACGAGTTGCCCGAGCTCGACTTCGGTCCGCTCATCTCCGCCAAGAAGGCGTCGGAGGTCACCAACCGCTTCGACGAGGCGGTGTCGCGCGGAGGCATCCCGCTCGTGCGGCGATCGCTCGGTGAAGGTCGCTTCCTCGAGG
>JAOPYW010000115.1 GCA_025964405.1 Thermoleophilia bacterium
CCGATGACGCCGAGGTCGGCCGTGTGCGCCGCCTGCCGATGTCGACCGCCGTCTACGAATACCACCAGGCGAGTGACATCTTCGTCTCCGCCAGTCGGAGCGAGGGGTTCGGCAACGGGCTCGTCGAGGCGATGGCGTGCGAGCGCGTGGCCGTCGCGGCTGCCGCCGACGGGCAGGTCGAGACGTTCGCCGGCATGCGGGGCGTCGAGGCCGTGTCGATCGACGACGCGACCGCGCTCGCCGACGGCATCACCGCCCTGCTTGCGAAGCAGGGGCAGTGGGGGGAGCTGGGTGCCGCAAGTCGCGACCACGTGCTCCGGCACCACAGCATGCGCCGGTGGGCCCGCGAGATGGCCGACACCTACGCGGAGCTCGTGCCCGACCGACTGACACCCTCCGTCGCCGTGCAGTACGCGGCCGACCACGACGACCTGGACGGCGCCGACGCCGAGGTGGCGTGATGCCGCGGGCCGGTCGCACGGAGCGTCCGCAGCGCGGCGCAGGTCGTGATTCGATCATCGCGCCGATCCCGGTGACCACGCTGGTCGACTCGCTGCTCGCGGGTGGTGCGGAGCGAGTGGCGATCGAACTCGCATGCGCACTCGATCGCAGTCGCTTCGAGCCCCACGTCATCGTGACCCGTGGTGACGGCCCGCTGCGATCGCTGCTCGACGATGCCGACGTGCCCTACACGCTGCTCGAACGACGTCGCGCCTTCGACCTGCGGGCGTGGCGTCGCGCGCATCGGCTCATCGCAGCCACACGCGTCGCCGGCGGCATCCTGCACGCCCACAAGTTCGGTTCGAACGCCTGGGCGGCCCTGCTCGCGCGCACGGCGGGCGTGCCGCTCGTCGTGCACGAACACAACTTCAGTGCCGAGCCGTCGCGCCTGCGCTCGATCATCGACCGTCGCTGGATCGCCACGCGAGCGCAGCGCGTGCTCTGCGTCAGTGACAGCGTGGCCGACGTCGAACGCTCGAACGGCGTGCCCGCGAGGCTCGTCGAGGTCGTGCCCAATGGCGTGCGCCTCGACGCGGCGTGGCCCGCCGCGAAGGCGCGCTCGGAGCTCGCGCTGGATCCCGGCGCCTTCATCGTCGGCATCGTCGGACGCCTGCGCCCCGAGAAGGCGCACGAGGTGCTCCTGCGCGCAGTGGCAGAACTCACGCAGGGCGATGCTCGCGTGCACGTGCCGCTGCAGCTCTGCATCGTCGGCGATGGTCCGCGTCGCGATGAGCTCGCGACGCTCGCACACGACCTAGGCATCGACGAACACGTCGCGTGGGCCGGCGAGCGCCAGGACGCCGCCACGCTCGCGGCAGCGTTCGATGCCGCCGTCATCTGCTCCCACTGGGAGGGGCTCCCACTCGCAGCGCTCGAGGCCATGGCCGCCGGCGTGCCGCTCGTCGCCTCGCGCGTGGGCGGCCTGCCCACCCTGCTCGCGGGCGGGGCCGGCGTGCTCGCCACCCCGGGCGAGTCGTCGACCTTCGCTGCTGCCCTGCGCGCCCTGATCGAGGACGTCGACCATCGCGCGACGGTCGCTGCCACCGGTCGGGGCCGCATCGAATCGACCTATTCGTTCGCACGCATGGTTTCCCATGTCGAGGGGATCTACGACGAAGTGTCCGCCACGCACCAGGCTCGCGACACGCACCGCCGCACCGCCGCCCACGCCCCTGACCAGCACGCACAGGACGCCGCATGAGCTCACGACCTCGCCGCCAGCTCCACGTCGCATCGCCGCGCCCTGACAACGTCGATGCGCGCCATCAGCCGATCGGCGACTTCACGCCCGGCGACATCAGCTCGGGCTTTCACGTCGACCTGCGCGGCGTGGCCGGCTCCTACGGTCCGCCCGGCGAGGCCCAGGGCTGGCTCGACCTGCTCGTGCTCCGACGCGAACGCATCCTGCCCGTGACCGTGCTCCAGCTCGGCATGGGCGCGTGGCAGCGCTCGATCGATCCGGCCGATCCCGACCGCGCGGCCTGGGCCGAGGTCGCCGAGCGGGTAGCCGACTGGGCCGCGGTCGACATGGACGGCTACGGTCGCCTCGCGCACCTCACGCCGATGCCGCACACCTACGACATACCCGCACCGTGGTTCTCGGCGATGGCCCAGGCCCTCGCCACGAGCCTGCTCGTGCGCACGGGGCACTTCGACGACGCGGCGCGCGCCGTGCAGTCGCTGCTCGACCCGTCGCTCGACATGATCACCGACACCGAGCACGGACCCATTCTCGAGGAGTACCAGGCCTCGCCGCGACCGCACGTGCTCAACGGCTGGATGTGGGGGCTCTACGGCCTCTACGACCTCAGCTGCGCCGACGGCGCCGACCCGGAGCTGCGCGAACGCGCCCGTGTGGCCTACGAGGCGGGCGTCGCGAGCCTCGACGCGCACCTGCCGGCCTATGAGACCCAGCGTGGCTGGTCGACCTACGACCGCTATCCGCACGTCATCGCCAACATCGCGAGCCCGTTCTACCACCGGCTCCACGTCTCGATGCTCCGCACGATCGCGCGCATCGCTCCCCAGACCGAGCAGGCGGCTTCGCTCGAGCACACCGCCGGTCGGTGGGAGCAGGCGCTCGCGCGACCGCTCACACGGGCGACCGCCGTGGCGCGCAAGGTCGGGTTCCGCCTCGTCAAGCCGCGCGGCAAGGCCGCGTAGCGCGTTCGTGACGCCCGCGCCGCTGGTGGGTACGCCCCCCGCATGAAGATCGCCTACCTCGCCTGGCACGGATCCGTGCACACCCGTCGCTGGGTGGCGTGGTTCGCCGCGCGCGGGCACGAGGTGCACGTCGTCACCTGTGGCGGCGGCGCGGCGCGTGACGTCGATGCCGACGGCCGCCCCGTCGAGCTGACCTACGAGGTGCACGACCTCGGTGAACCGCGCGCCGGCAAGCTCGGCTACCTGCTCAAGGTGGGAGCGGCGCGGCGTGCGGTGCGCGCCCTCGAGCCCGACGTGGTGCACGCGCACTGGCTCACGTCGTACGGGTTGCTCGCGCTCGCCGTGCTGCGGGGCTGGAAGTCGGCGCCCCCGCTCGCGGTGACCGCGCACGGCGACGACGTGCTCATCGCTCCCCGCTCGCGTGCGTTGCGCCCGATCGTGCAGCGCGTGTTGCGCGCGGCGCAGCTCGTCACGGTGCCGAGCGACGTGATGGCCGAGGCGGCGCTGGAGCTCATCCGACCGAACGATCCGCCGCGGGCGGGCATCGCGGTGTTCCAGTACGGCGTCGAGACCGCGCGCCTCGCGGAGGTGGGTCGGCGCGTGCGTGCGCAACGCGACCCCCGCGGATCCTCGGCCGACGACCCGCTGCGCATCGTGAGCGCCCGCGCCCTGCTCGACCTGTACCGCATCGACGCGCTCATCGAGGCGGTGGCGCTCCTGCGCGAGCGAGGCGTGCACGTGCAGTGCCACCTGCTCGGTGACGGCCCCAGTCGCGCGTCGCTCGAGGCGCAGGTGGAGCGGCTCGCGCTCGGAGCCCTCGTCACGTTCCACGGAGCCGTGACGCCGGGCGAGGTCGAGCGCGTCGTGGCAGCGAGCGACGCCTACGTGAGCGTCAGTGAATCCGACGGGGTGTCGCTCGCCCTGCTCGAGGCGCTCGCGCTGGGCGCGGTGCCCGTGCTCAGCGACATCCCGGCCAACCGTCCGTGGGTCAATGACGGGGAAACGGGCGTGCTCGTCGCGATCGAGCCGGCCTCCATCGCTGACGGCATCGTGCGCGCCGGTGCGCTCGATCGCGAGCGTCTCGCCGCCGACAACTTGGCCATGGTGGGGGAGCGGGCCGACCGCGACACCAACCTCGCGGCGTGCGAGCTGCTGCTCGACTCCCTCGTCGGGGTCTCGTGGAATCCGGAGCCCGTCGACGCGGCCCCGGTGGATCCCACCTGAGACCGTCGATCTGGCCGAATGGTCAGATCTCGCCGCAGAGCGTTGCCGCCTACGCAGGGTCGCCGTTCGTCCGAAACGCCCCCGACCGGCTCGTGGCCGCACTGCGACCAACGGATGGCCGCTTCCGGAAAACGCAGGCGAACTTGCTATTGACCGTACCCTCGAACCGTCATACCTTGGCCCGGAACTGCTGTTACCTACAGCAAACTCCCTCCCACTTCCGAAGGATTTCCCTTGAAGAAGACCATCGTCATCGCGGCAGCAACCGCACTTGCCGCCACTGCGGTCACCGCAACGGCCACCACGCTCATCACGAGCTCGCAGATCAAGAACGGCACGATCAAGGCGATCGACATCCAGAAGGGTGCCATCACCTCCGACCGCCTCACGCCGGCGCTGCGCACCAAGCTCAACAAGGTCGGCGTCCTGTCGGCTGGTGGCAACGGCGCGACGGGTGCACCGGGCCTGAACGGCACGGCTGGCGCGAACGGTGCCAACGGCGCGAACGGCGCGAACGGTGCAGACGGCGCGAGCGCCATTTCCAATGTGGTCATCACGCCCGCCGACAAGGGCGGTTTCTACTACGGCAGCGTCGACAAGTCAGAGGACGAGAACACCGGGCAGGCTGCGGCTTCGATCCAGGCTAAGTCCGGTGACGCGTCGAAGAAGGCGCTGCACTTCGACATCAACGGTGGCAACTCGTTCTCGACGTTCCGCAAGACTTACACCGGTTCGCTCACGCCGCTCGCGGCCGTGTCGTTCGCAGGCTTCGACTACGTGGTCGACGCTGATTCGGCGAAGAGCGACGCGCCGCAGCTGAAGTTCACGTTGCTCAACACCAAGGGTGGCTACACGAACATCATCTTCGAGCCGTCGTCCAACTACACCGACACGGCCCGTGGCACGTGGCGCACCGTGAATACGCAGTACGGTACGTTCCGGTCGACGAAGGCGATTCCGGGCACGACGAACGGCTACGGTTCGCTCGCATCGATTGTTGCAGCGAACCCTGATGCGGTCATCTACAAGTTCATCGTCGAGCAGGGTTCGAGCGACCCGAACTCGGCTGTTGGCTTCAAGGGCGCAGTCGACAACATTCGACTCGGCCTCAACGGTGCGACGACCACGTATACGTTCGGCGGCTGATCCAGTCACCACAGGTAGCGTTTCGCGAGGGGCCCGGCACATGCCGGGCCCCTCGTCGCGTTGCGGTCGTTCGGCCACGCTGCGCATGCAGCTCCCCAGCCTCAAGCACCGGCTCGCAACCGCCGATGGGCCACCCATGTGTGGAATCGCAGGAATCTTCGATCGTGACGGTGGTCACGACGCCGTCGCCGTCTCCCGGATGCTCGACGTACAGGCGCATCGCGGCCCCGACGGGAGCGGCACGTGGGTCGATCCCGGCATCGTGCTCGGGCATCGCCGCCTGAGCTTCCTCGACCTGTCGCAGGACGGCGCCCAGCCGATGACCTACGCCGAGGAGCGTTACGTCATCACCTACAACGGCGAGGTCTACAACTACCTCGAACTGCGCGAGCAGCTGGCCGAGCTCGGCTACGAGTTCCGCTCCGGCTCCGACACCGAGGTCATCCTCGCCGCGTACGCCGAGTGGGGCCGCGACTGCCTCGAGCGCTTCAACGGCATGTTCGCCTTCGGTATCTGGGACCGCACCGAGCGCACGCTGTTCATCGCGCGCGACCGTCTCGGCGTCAAGCCGCTCGCCTACACCTGGGACGGCCAGCGCTTCGGCTTCGCGAGCGAGGTCAAGGCGCTGCACGCGGCCGGGCTCGCGCCGGGTGGCATGAACCCCGACGCGGTCTACGAGTACCTCGCACGCGGCTACACGAGCGGCGGGCGCAGCTTCCACGCCGACGTGCACATGCTCGAGCCGGGGCACGCGATGCTCGTCAGCCAGGCGAAGCCGCTGCAGACCTGGAGCTGGTGGAACCCCTCGCGCGTCGAGGACACTACCTACGGCGACGCCGCAGCCTGGGCCGCCCGCGTGGGCGAGGTGCTCGACGACGCCGTGCGCCTGCGCCTGCGCGCCGACGTGCCGGTCGGCGCGCACCTCTCGGGCGGGCTCGACTCGAGCGCGATCACGGCGTCTGCCGCGAAGCACTCGGGCAACGCGACCGTGACCTTCACGGGTGCGTTCACCGACGACGCCGCCAGTGATGAACGCCAGTGGGCGCGCGCGGTCGCCGAACGCTACGAACTCGTGCAGCACGAGGTCGAGATCGGCGTCGACCAGCTCGACGCGCAGTTCGACCGCATCCTCTGGCACCTCGACGAGCCGATCGCCGGCCCGGGTGTCTTCCCGCAGCTGCTCGTGTGCGACCTCGCCGCCGAGTGGAACATCAAGGCGGTGCTCGGCGGCCAGGGCGGCGACGAGCTCTTCGGCGGCTACCTGCGCCATCGCGCGCTGCACTACAAGCAGCAGCTCAGGACGGGTTCGGTGGGGGAGCGCATCTCGGCAGCGGCGGAGCTCTTCACGCTCGCGCGTGGTGAGTGGAAGCGCGTGCGCCGCACGAGCACCCGCGTGACCGACGAGCAGCTCGACCCCGCCTTCCTCGCCCAGGTCGATCCGAGCCTGCGCGAGGAGGTGCGCCGGGGCGCGCTCGGCCACGCGTCGGCACGCGACCTCATGTGGCACGACCTGCGCTGCTACCTGCCCGCACTCCTGCACGTGGAGGACCGCGTCTCGATGGCGGCGTCGATCGAGAGCCGCACCCCGCTGCTCGACTACCGCCTCGTCGAGCTGATGCTCACCGCTCCCACCGAACTGCTCTTCGCGCGTGGCGAGGGCAAGCCGCTCCTGCGTGAGGCCGTGCGTTCGTGGCTGCCGGAGTCGGTGGTGGCGCGTCGCGACAAGAAGGGCTTCCCGACGCCGCTGCACCGGTGGAAGGACCGACCTGCCCTCCGCCGGTTGGTGGGGGAGCTGACGTCGACCCAGACCGTGTTCCGTGCCGACTACCTGGCCGGCGTCGAGGAGTTCGAGGCGAGCGAGCTGTGGACCGTGATGACGGTGAACGGGTGGCTCGCGAAGCTCGAGACGGGTTCGTACGCGCAGCCGCGGCGGGCGGAAGACCTCGCTGCCTGACGGGCGTTGCATCCAGGATCCCGATGAACTGAGTTCCATGACTGAGACCACTGCCTCGGCCGCCGCGAGGGTCGGCCTCTTGCACCACGTCGAACTCAACGTCTCCGACCTGGAGCGATCGACGGCGTTCTGGGGCTGGCTGCTGGAATCGCTGGGGTACGAGCCCTACACGAAGTGGGCCACGGGCCAGGACTGGCGGCTGGGCGATACCTACCTCGTGTTCGTCCAAGCGGATGAGCGCTTCCTCGCTGACGGGTACCACCGCGGTCGCGTCGGCATCAACCACCTGGCGTTCCACGGCCGGTCGCGCCAGCACGTCGACGAACTCGCCGTGGAGCTCCGTGCGCGGGGAGTCACGGTGCTCTACGAGGACCGCCACCCCTTCGCCGGCGGTCCTTCGTACTACGCAGTGTTCTTCGAGGATCCCGATCGGATCAAGGTCGAGCTGGTGGCACCCGCATGAGGGTCGACCTGGTCGCATCGCCGTCCTCTCGTTGCTGCAGCGGGGGCTGCGGCGGGCGGAAGACCTCGCTGCCTGACGGGTGCGGAATTCGCACTCGCGCGCACGCAGGGATTTCGTGCTACGCGAGGCCGGTCGACCATTTGAGCATCCGGAGACGCTCCTACACTGGAGTGCGTGGCGTTGCCGAAATCGCAGCTGCCGAGCTTGTCAGTCGACCGAGGACCATCCATGAAGACCACGCAGCAGATCCGAGAAGAGTACGACGCTGCGGGGGGCCGCGCGTTCTTCGCCGAGGGCCGCTTCGCGGTGGTCAACTGCACCTTCAAGGAATCGCGCACGGGCAGTCGGTTCGCCGTCGTCGAACTGCGCGACGGTGACGGTTCGTTCACGGCGCGCTGCTTCGACATCGCGATCCTCGACGGGCTGGAGCGGGCCGGCGCGATCGACGCTCGGCTCAAGGTGGAGGAGTACAACAACGCGATGAGCTGCGTGCTCAACGCCTTCACGGTGGCCGAGCTCGACGCCGACGACATCCTGCGGCTCGCCGGCCTCAATCCCGAGCTGCACCGTCAGCGCGTGGCGACGCTCGAAGGATGGCTGGAGGCGTGCGACGGCACGGTCTACGGCGACGTGCTGCGGGCCATCTTCCAGGAGGAGGGGGCGTGGGATGCGTTCACGCGAGCACCCGCCGCAGTGCGCCTGCACCACGCCGAGCCGGGCGGTCTCGTGCGGCACCTCGTGGAGGTCGGCAGCGCCGGGCTGGCGCTGCTCGACTCGACGGGCGAGGAGTACGACCGCCCCTATTTCCTGGCCGGCGTGTTCCTCCACGACATCGGCAAGCTCGACACCTACTCGCTGCCGCCGACGATCACCTACACGGCGCATGGGCAGCTCGGCGAACACCAGATCTGGTCGACCTTCCGCCTGGCCAAGGCCTGCGTGATCGCGGGCGCACCGCGCAGCACGGAGGCGAAGCTCGTGCACATCATCGAGCAGGCCCACGGTGCTTACAAGCACGCCGAGTGGCAAGATGCGCTCGGTCCGGAGGTGAAGGCGCTCGCGGCTGCCGACTTCTTCTCCTCGCGCCTCGGCACGACCGAGCGCGAGCGCAAGTCGCAGGATGCGCTCGATCGACTGATGGCGCAGGAAGCTGCCGACGGAGCAGCGCGCGGCTTCGACGGCTATGACGCCGACTCAGCTGATGCGCCCCAGGCGCTCGCGAGCAGTGGCGGGCTGTTCTAGCTCGACCGACCTGCCAGTCCAGACG
>JAOPYW010000148.1 GCA_025964405.1 Thermoleophilia bacterium
AAGGTTGAACTCGAGGGCGGCACACAGGTGCCGCCCTCGACTCTTGTGGGTAGGCCACCGCCATGCCGTTTCCTCTCGATCCCGTGCGACTGCGCCGCTCCCTGAGCTGGTGGTTCGTCGTCACGGTCGTCGCATGCTGCGTGCCCTCGGTGGCACGGGCCAACGTGGTCCGCACCGAGAATGCACCGAACGCCGATCCGACCGGCCAGCTCTCGATCTCGCCGGGCCGCATCGAGCCCGACGTACAGCCCGGCGTTCGCACCACGCGCAAGATCACGCTCTTCAACGACCGCAGCGACGAGATCGACGTCTCGGTCATCCCCACCGACCTGGGTCAATCAAGTGATCCGCGCAACGTTGCGCAGCGCGTCGAGAACGGCGAGTTCGGCGCAGGTGAGTGGCTCACGCCCGAGATCACCGACATCCGGATGAAGCCGTTCGAACAGGTCGACTTCCTGGTCGTGATCGATCCACCGCTCGACGCCTCGGTCGGCACGAGCCTCGCCGGCCTCGCCATCGACTCGTCGATCGCCACCGGCGCGATCGGTACCGCGAACGAGCCCGAAGATTCAACCGCTCCCATCCTGCTCGCCGAGGGCCTGCTGCAGATCTTCCTCAACGTGCCCGGGCCGGTCGAGCACAAGCTGCGCATCGTCGACGTCGACCTGCGCGACAAGTTCATCTTCGGCTCCCAGCGCTTCGCCATCTGGAACGTGACGTTCGCCAACGACGGCACTGTCAACGAGCACGTCGACGGGCGTGTCGACGTCCAGAGCATCTTCGGCAACGCCGCCCACAGTGAACGCATCAAGGACTACATCGTGCTGCGCGGCGCCAAGCGCACGGTCCGAGTGGTCTGGAGCGACATCCCCGCCGTCGGCGCATTCACCGCCACGGCCAAGGTGCACGGTGACGATGCCGCGCGCATCGAGCAGTCGAGCGAGCGACTGGTCATCTTCCCGTGGTGGCTCGGGGTCGTGCTCGGCGTCGCGATCCTCGGTCCGTTTCTCTACCTCTGGTGGCGACGTCGCCAGGACTGGCGACGCTACCTCGCCGAAGAGGAGTGGGACGCCAGCCCGGACGACGACCCGACCCTCGCGCGCTGACCTCAAGCCGACGCACGTTCGAGCCGATAACCACGTACGTGCCTCCGTCAGCCCTCATCCACCGAGCCTCACTGCGCCCGTCGCGGGCCGCTGCGCTGTGGCTCCCGCTCGTGGCGATCGTCGCGACGCTCATGGTGAGCTACGGCACCGGCCACGGGTTCCAGCCCGATGCCCACGGCGCCACCGTCATCAACGTCACGGGCTCCGTGACGGCCGACCTCTACGTCGACACGACGGCCTGTGCGGCATCCTCGCTCGTCATCGGTGACCTGGTGCCGGGCACCGACGGCTGGAAGACCGCCCAGGATGCCTCCGGCCAGGTCTGCGCACTCACGTTCGGCACGACCAACAATTCACTCGGGGCCGACCTCACGATCCTCGAGGATCCCGGTGCGCCCGCGAGCCCGCCCGCGGCCATGAAGTGCATCTCCACGTGCATCGGTTCTGCGCTCAACGACTTCGACGGCGGAAGCGAGCCTGCAGCGGGCACGTCGGCCTTCGGCGCCCAGTTGATCAGTGCGTCGGCCGGGGCCAGCGCTGCGTGGACGACCGGAGCTGCCGTGCACGCCATCGCCGACGCTGGATCGACCGCGTGCCAGACCTCCGCACCCGGTGACGGCACCTGCAACTTCACCTTCGGCGCGACCGCGGCCATCACCGACGCGCCCGGCGGCTACCAGGCCCAGGCGCAGTCGCTCGTGCTCGCGCGCTGAGAGGTTCCCCGCGCGCGTGTGACGGGCATCCATCGGCCGTGACGAACGTTCACCCAACGAACCGGCGCCGCGGCGCGTGGATGCTCACCCTGCTCGCCTGCGCACTCGCGCTCCTGCAGCTCATGGCTCCCGCCCGGTCGCACGCCGTGACACCTGCTGCCGTGACCGGCCGCCTCTCGATCAAGCCGATCCGCTTCAAGTCGGTGTCGGTGGCGCCGGGGGGCGCGACCTTGGCCTACACACTGCTCGCGCGCAACGACACGGGGGCGCCCCTCCAGGTCGAGGTGCACGCCTACCTGCTGCGCGGCTCATCGAATCCGGACGCGCTCGTGCAGCCGACGCGCGGCAACCCGGCGACCGACGCGACCAGCTGGGTGAAGCTCCCCTACACGAACGCGAACTGGCCGACGATCGCGTCGGGGGCGACGCTCAAGGTTCCGTTCCAGCTCGATGTGCCGACCGGGGCGACGCCCGGCACGTATGCGGTGGCGCTTGCCGTGTCACAGACCGTGAGCGCTCCCGGCGTCCAGGTCGACGGTGCGGAGCAGGGCTCGCAGAGCCGGGTCGACCTCGGCGCGGCCCCGGCGAGCCAGGTGATCTTCGACGTGACCGGCGACACGACCCCCAATGCCAAGGTGCGTTCGGTCGACGCACCACGTGTCGTCTGGGGCGGGTCGGCACCCGAGTTCACCGTGCGGGTGAAGAACACGGGCACGACGCAGCTGCAGCTCGATTCGCGCGTGACCCTGTCGCCGTTCTGGGGCGCGGCCGGTCGGCAGCTCGACGCGCAGGTGCAGCCCGCCCTGCCCGAGGGCGAGCGGGTCTTCCGCATGCGCTGGAGCGATCCCCCGTTGTTCGGGTGGTTCGAGCCGAAGCTCCTCGTGGTGGGCGGCGCGGGGAGCGACGTGAAGCTCGAACGCACGCTCCCGACGGTCTGGGTGCTACCGCCATGGTGGATGCTGGCATTGCTCGTGCTGGCGATCGCACTGCCGTTGACGGTGATCGTGCGACGGCGAAGATCGGGACACGGGCAGGCCGTCAGGTCGGCCAAGGCGCATGCTCGCATCGAGCACGAGCGACGCGTGTCCGCGGCGAAGGCGCGCGCCGCCGAAGCGCGGCGCCGCGACGGACGCTAGGTCAGCCGCCGGTGCGCTGCAGGTAGGAGCGCACCTTCTTGGTGTCGTCGGCTCCCGTGGCGATCATCTGGTAGAGCGGCTTCGGGCTGCGCAAGGTCTGCAGCGTCTCGATGTGGCCGGTCGTCAGCCCCTCGCGCCGCGCGAAGGTGAGCAGGCGCGATCGGTCGCCCGACAACACACGGAAGCTCTCCTCCATGCGCTTCTGGTCGAAGTCGGCGTAGATGCCGACGCCACCCTTGAGGGCTTCGTCGACGGCCGACTTGTAGTTGCCGCGGTAGTCGGGGCCTGCATCTTCGTCAGTCATGCCACGTAGGCTACCGGTTCCGTACGACGGCGCGCGCACCCACTGCGCGCGCGAGGAGGATGCACCGCATGTCAGCAGCCGACGAGATCAACGAGCGCCGCTCCTTCCGGCTGTTGCCGAGCGAGGAGATCGGCTTCGCGAAGCCGGCCATCGAGTACGAGACCGCCGATGGCGCGACGAAGGTGAAGGTCGCCAGCGACTTCACGTCGCCGCAGCCCGAGTTCGCGCGGAAGGCAGGCGATCCCGGCTGGTACATCGTGAACGTGTGGCTGCCGATCGGCGCCACACCCAAACGCCTCATCGCCGACCCCGACGCGCAGCTGCTCTGATCGTCAGGCGGGATGCGCAGCCGCGAAGTCGGCGGCGACGAGGATGGCTTCGCGTTCGAGCGGGTGCGTGTCGTGGAGCAGGTCGCCGAATCCGCCCACCGGCACGTCGTCGCGTCGACGCCGCAGCAGCTCGCCCAGCGCCTGCGCGAAGCCGCCGTTGCTGACCGAGCCGTCTTTCGCGACGAAGTTGCCGACGTAGTGGTTGAGGAACCGCCGGTCGCGCTGCGCGTCTGTCGGGAGCCCGGCGCCGAGGCGACGCCACTGCATCGTGTGCACGAGCTCGTGGGCGAGCCAGTTGCGCCCGCCCCACGAGAGCATGCGGGTCGCGAACCCCGCATCGGCCACGTAGATGTTCGGCCCCACCGTGGTGGCCATGTTCGGCACCCCGTCGGCGAGCCCACCGACCTGCACCCGCACCCGCTCCAGGTCGGCGCGCACCTGAGCCGCATCGAGGCCGAGCCGTGTCGACAGGAACGGGGCGAAGGCATCGACCTGCACCTGGGTCAGTGCCGCGCCGGCTGCTGCCTCGGGTACGCCCCGCCACGCCGACAGCGCGCCCAGCAGCAGGCCGTGGCCGCGCGTCGAGGGCGTGGGATCGACCGCATCGGGCGACCAGCCGACCGGCTCACCGGCTCCCATGCCGGGTGCGGCGTGCTGCGACTGTGCGGGTGCTTCGACGATGCGCATGCACGCATCCTCGCAGGACGCCCGGAGCCCCTGCGGCAGCCGCCGACGTCGCGCTCCCCGCTCCCCCGTCTACATGCGGGTGTACTCGGGACCTGAGCCGCCCTCGGGCGGGGTGAGGCGTCCGCCCTTGGCCGTGATCGCGCCGCAGTGCACGCAGTTCGACGGATTCACGTGCATGGTGACGATCTCGTCGGCATCACCTTCGGCGCTGACGCCCTCGGGCAGTTCGTAGACAGCGGCCGGGCACATGCTCACGTATCCGACGGCGACGCTGCGGGGCAGCTGCTTCTCGACGCGGATGTGGTCGGGCTGGTCGTCGCGGGTCTTGTTGCCCGACAGGAACACGCTCGAGAGCTTGTCGAAGGTGAGCTTGCCGTCGGGCTGCGGGTAGGTCTTCGAGCGGCCCCCGAGGAAGAGGTCCTGATCGGCGTCGGCGTGGTTCTCCCACTTCTTGCCGGGGAACTTGCCGGCCGTGGCCTCCATCGCGTTGACGATCGCGCCGCCGACGAAGAAGCCCTTGCGGAAGGGCTGCTTCATGTTGCGGGAGCGATGGAGGTCGGTGCCGATCTCGCTCTTGCGCACGGCCGAGTCGTAGCCGGTGAGGGCCTGTCCGGCGAGCGTCTGCGCCTTGAGTCGGATGTAGATCTGGGTGGCGGCGAGCATGCCGCTGCGCATCGCGAGGTGCACGCCCTTGAGCTTCGGCACGTTGACGAAACCGGCGCTGTCGCCGGTGAGCAGTGCGCCCGGGATGGCGAGCTCGTTGGGGAGCGACCAGTGCCCACCCTCGGGGATCGTCTTCGCGCCCCACGCGACGCGCTCGCCGCCCTCGAGGAGCTTGCGGACGAAGGGGTGCGTCTTGTACTCCTGGAGCACGTCGTGCACCGAGAACTCGGCGTCGCGCGTGTCGAGGCTCGTGACGAAGCCGATGCAGAGGTGGTCGTCGCCCATCGGGTAGATGAACGAGCCGCCGAACTCCTGGTACTTCGCGCCGGTGCGCAGCGGCCAGCCGAGCGAGTGGATGATCTTGTCGAGCTTCTTGGGAACCTTCCACAGCTCCTTGACGCCGAGCGCCCAGACCTGCGGGTCTGACTCCAGGCCGAAGTGCTCGATCGCGGCGAGCGAGAGGTGGCCCTGCGTGCCTTCGCTCAGGACGGTCACCTGCGCGTGGAGTTCGGAGCCGGGCTCGAAGTTGCCGAGCTCCTCCCCCTCGCGACCGCGGCCCTTGTCGCCGGTGCGAACGCCCTTGACCACGTCGTTCTCGATGAGCAGCCGATCGGCGCTCGTCTCGGGGATGATCATCACGCCGAGCTCCTCGGCCTGCTCGCCCAGCCAGCGGGTCAGGCGCGAGAGCTCGAAGATGTGGTTGCCGTGGTTGCGGAAGGGCGGCGGGGTCGGCAGCTTGATGGCCGACCGCTTGGTCATGAGGTAGACGGCTTCCTTGTCGACCGGGCCGACGTAGCCGTCGATACCGGCGAGGTCCTGGTCGGGGAAGAGCTCCTGCAGCGGACCGGGGTTCACGACGGCGCCGGAGAGCTGGTGGGCGCCCACGGTCGCGCCCTTATCGACGATGGCGATCGGCACCTCGCCCAATCGCTCGAGCAGCTCCTCGTCACCGTTGATCAGCTTCGCGAGGTGGATGGCGCCCGCCATGCCGGCGGGACCGCCGCCGACGAACAGGGCACCGACCTCGAGACGCTCATCCTCGGGCGCCTCGGGCACCATGACGAACTCGTCTGGCGCGACGGGGGGCGGGAAAGCAGACGGCTTGGCCATGGTGGTTCCTCTAGGAATCGCAGGTGGAGATGCCGCCCGAACCTAGCGGGCGTGTCGGAAGCTGCTTACGCTTTGCGGGCGGCGAGCTGCTCGTCGAGCTTGGGCAGGATCGTGAACAGGTCGCCCACGACGCCGTAGTCGGCGAAGTCGAAGATCGGTGCGTGGGGATCCTTGTTGATCGCGATGATCGTGCCCGACGACTGCATGCCGATCTTGTGCTGGATAGCGCCGGAGATGCCGACCGCGATGTAGATCTTCGGTGCGACGGTCTTGCCCGTCTGCCCGACCTGCGTCGCGTAGTCGTACCAGCCTGCGTCGACGACGGCGCGGGTCGTGGCGACCTCGCCACCCATCGTCTGGGCGAGGTGCTCGACGAGCTGGAAGTGCTCGGGACCACCGAGGCCGCGACCGGCACCGATGAGCACGTCGCTCTTGGTGATGTCGACGCCGGTGGTCTCCGCCTGCTCGAGGCCGAGGAACTTCTGGCTGCGACGACCACTGTCGGCGACCTCGAGGGTCTCCGTGGATCCGGGCGCGGCCTTCTCGACCGGCGCGAACGATCCGGCGCGGAAGAGCGCGATGCCCTGGAATCCGCCCGTGGCGTTCCACCCGCAGCGAACGACGACGGAGTCGTCGAGCGACGGTCGCGACGCGACGAACGCGCCGCCTTCGAATGCGATCCCGGTGAGGTCGGTGTTGATGCCGACGCCCAGGCGCCCGGCAAGGCCGCCCGCGACGTCGGCGGCGTTGACCGACGCGCTGGCCAGCACGAGCTGCGCGCCCGACGCATCGATGGCAGCTGCGAGCGCGTCGACGCGGCCCACGGCGACCTGGAAGCGATCGCCGTCGGCGACGTAGACGGTGTCGACCGGCACGCTGCCGGCGACGCCGGATGCGCCGGGTCCGGCGACGACCGCGGTCAGGGGCACGCCAGCTGCAGTGGCGAGCTCGCGGGCGGCGCCCACGACTCCCAGCGAACCGGGAGCGATGGTGCCGTCATGGTGTTCGACGAAGACGAGGATGCTCATGATGGAATGCCTCTCAGACCAGGTTGCGGGAGACGAGGAACTGGACGATCTTCTCCGCACCGGAGCCGTCGTCCTCGAACTTCTCGCCACCACTCTTGGGCGGCGGCGGCGTGAACTCGAGCACGGTCGTGCCCGAACCGGCCTGCCCGACCGTCGCGGCGTCGAGGCCGAGGTCGGCGAGGCTCACGGTGACGAGCGGCTTCTTCTTGGCCGCCATGATCGCCTTGAGCGCCGGGTACCGCGGCGTGTTGATGGCGTCGGAAACGCTCACCACGGCGGGCAGCGACAGCTCCAGCTTCTCGTACCCGAGCTCGGTCTGGCGCTCCACGGTGACGGACCCACCCACCACGTCGACCTTGGCGGCCTGCGTGACGACCGGCGCCTCGAGCAGCTCCGCGAGCACGCCGGGCAGGGCCCAGCAGTCGCTGTCGGACGCCTGCTGGCCGAGGATGACGAGGTCGAACGGGCCGTGCTTCGCGATGGCGGCGGCGAGCGCGCGTCCGGTCGCGAGGATGTCGGAGCCAGCGAGTGCCTCGTCGCTCACGAGCAGCGCGTCGTCTGCACCGAGCGCGAGCGCCTTCTGCAGCGTGCGGCTGGCGGAGGCTGGCCCCATCAACACCGCGGTGATCGTCGCGTCGTCGCCGACGGCACCTGATTCCTTCAGCTGCAGCGCGGCTTCCATCGCATGCGAGTCGTAGCTGTTGAGCACCTGGTCGCCGTCACGCTGGAGCCGCTTCGTGCTCTCGTCGTGACGCCGCTGGACGTTGGCGCCGGGAACTTCCTTCACGCAGACCGCGATCTTCACCGCTACTCCTTGGGAACGGGAGGGTCCTGGATGCTCACGCACGCGTGAGACGACCCTCCATCCATCATGCGCGGCGAATATACCTCACGGGTCGGTGACCGTTGACACGGCGATCAATATTGGCGGGGAGCCGCACGGCGAGCAGCGCTCACGTGGCACTGCAGCGTGGGTTCAGGCGCAGGCGAGCGGGCCGAGGGCGGGCGTGATGCCGCGGTCGCAGGCGACGCTCATGAGGCGGGGCGCGGGCGAGCCGCCGGGCAGCTCCCGGAGCTGGGCGAGGGTCGCCGGGTCGAGGGCCACGTCGGTCGCGCAGACGAGGAACCAGCCGTCGAGGTGCACCACCGCGATCGGCGCGTGGCGCTCGATCGACGCAACGAAGGCGAGGCGATCGGCGACGGCGAGGTCGCCACTGGCCGACAACACCTCGACCACGTGCACGAGCTGCTGGCTCTTCATGAGGCCGTAGGTGCGCTCGACCGAGCCGAGCGCGACGCCGAGGAGTGGATGCATCGAGGCGACGGCGGCCTCGGCGAATTGGGCGGTCTCCTCCGCGGCGCGGGTGCGGCGGAAGCGGTCGAGCGAGATCGTTGCGTGTCCCATGGTGACTCCCCAGTCGTCGGTGGGCGGTGCGGGGTGCTGCACTGCCCTGCTTCAAGGATTCCCCGGACGGCGTCAACTCGACTGGGAGTAAGTACCTAAGTTAGGCGTCGGTATCGAGTCGGTTCCCGCTTTACGGATGCCGCGGGGCGTCGTACCTTGGGTCACAGCCACCACTTCGCCGTGGCCGTGCGTTGCGCTCAGGGACGAGCCGCAGCTGCACTTGGAGGGGTTCGAGACATCGGGACAGGGACGATTTCATGCTTGAAGGTGTAGGAAGCGGAGCCAAGGCTCCCACGATCACTCCACGTGCGGCTGACGCTGCCGCCGAGAAGGCGGCGGCCGCCAAGCCGGCCACGCCGAGCAAGGCGCAGATCGAGCACGAGGAACAGAAGGCTGCCACGAAGCCGGCTGGCCCGACCAACGCCGAGAAGGCCGCCAAGGCCGTGCAGCCCGAGGCGCCCAAGCCCACGCCGTCGCCGACTCCGGCACCCGCTCCCGAAGCTCCGCGCCCCCAGGGCGCCAAGGCGAAGACCACGCCCGCACCCACGCCCACGCCGATCCAGTCGGGCGGAGCGCCGAAGGACAAGGCGCCCAAGGGTGACGCCAAGGGCGAGACGACGAAGCTGACGCCCAACCAGGCCGATCACGCCGCCGAGGTCGCGAAGTCGAAGAAGAACCCCGCAACCGGCGCGAACGCGGTCGCCGATGCCGCTACCGACGCGCGTGGTGACGCAACCGACAACGACGGCCGGGCCGACGACCTCCGGAGCGACAACTACTCCGGCGGCCGCGACACGATGATCGACATCATCAAGAGCCAGACCGAACGCCTGCTCAAGGAGCACAAGGCCGACGAGGAGCGCGCCGACGAGCTGCGGGAGTCGACGAAGGCGAAGGACCAGCAGACCGAGATCATCAGCACCGTGGCCAAGGTGACCATGGCGCCCCTCGCATTCGTCACGGGCCTCTTCGGAGCCGATCCGATCAAGGACGTCACGGCCAACCTGACCGGGGCCACCGCCGAGCACGAGAAGCTCGACGAACAGACGACCAAGGTCGACAAGGGCGAGAAGACCATCAAGGAGAAGCAGGAGAACCTCCAGGGCGAGGTCGTCTTCAACTTCCTGAGCGACGTCGCCCACGTCACGGGCATGGATGATTCCGTCAGCCGCGTCCTCGACGGACGCGGCGGCATCAACTACGACGTGCAGGGTTCGACGGGCCTGGGTTCCGACGCCGCCTACGACAGCGGATCCAAGAACATCATCGTCGATTCCGAGGTCGTGCACGGAGCGGCCGCGACGCTCCGCGACCTGCAACGGCAGGGCATCGTCGATTCCGACGGCAACATCATCAACGCGCAGGCGTTCGACGCGAGCAAGGCGGGTGACGCGGCCATCGGCACCACGGCGCTGCTCGGCGTGCACGAAGTCACGCATGCGGCACAGGACTCCCACGGCGGCATCAAGGATTCCGTCAAGGCAGCCAACGCGGCGAGCGAGGCGTACATCGCCGCGCACCCGAAGCCGGTCAGCGACGCGCAGGGCGATCACCTCAGCGCCGGCGCTGCCCAGGCGGGCGAGGCCGCGCGCGTCGATTCGGTCGAGTACGACGCGTACGTGAACCAGGAGACCGTGGAGCTGCAGGCCGGCAAGGAGAAGCAGGGGTTCGTCACGATCAACCCCGACGGCTCGCTCCTGCCGCGTGAGCAGGCGACCCAGAACATCGAGGCCTTCCAGAACGGCCTCGCCCTTCCGTACGGCGCGAGCGCCGGACAGACCTTCAACGGCGAGTCGAGCGATGCGGGTGGCGACGAGGGCGGCGAGGGCGAGACGCCCGGACGCCGCGCACCGGGCGACGATGCTC
>JAOPYW010000151.1 GCA_025964405.1 Thermoleophilia bacterium
ATCACCGGCTTCGAGCTTCCCATCGAGGAGGTCGAGCGCGTCGCCCGCGGCGGCGTGCAGGTGACGCTCAACTCGGAGGCGCGCGCCCGCGTGGCTGCCGCCCGCGACGTCGTCGACCGCGCCGAGAGCGAGGAGCTCTCCACGTACGGCCTCAACACCGGCGTCGGCCGCTTCGTCGACCAGCACATCCCGGCCGGCCTCACGACCGAGCTGCAGAAGCGCGTGCTCCGCAGTCACGCGGCCGGCGTCGGCGAGGTCTATCCCGACGAGGTCGTGCGTGCGGCACAGCTCCTCAGGATCAACACCCTCGCGCTCGGCTACTCGGGCGTGCGCGAGACCCTCGTCGACCACATGGTGGAGCTGCTCAACGCGGGTATCCTGCCGTTCGTGCCGGCGCGCGGCTCCGTCGGCGCATCCGGCGACCTCGCGCCCCTATCGCACCTGTGCCTGCCGATCGTAGGGGAGGGCAAGGCGTTCGTCGACGGGGAGCTGATGGACGGCGCGGCCGCCCTCGCATCGCGCGGCCTCGAGCCGCTCGACCTGGCGTCGAAGGAGGGCCTGTCGCTCATCAACGGCACCCAGTTCATGACCGCGATGGGCATCGTGTTCGGGCTGCGCGCCAAGCGGCTCATGCGCATGGCCGACCTCGTCGCGGCCCTGAGCGTCGAGGCGCTGCGCGGTTCGAACCAGCCGTTCCTGCCGCAGATCCACGCCCTGCGCCCGCACGAGGGGCAGCGCATCTCGGCCGCCAACATGCTCGCGGCCACCGACGGCTCCACCATCATGGATTCGCACCGCTGGTGCGACCGGGTGCAGGATGCGTACTCGCTGCGCTGCGCCCCGCAGGTGCACGGAGCGTCACGCGACGCACTCGAGCACGGCCTGCGCACCTTCCAGATCGAGGCGCAGTCGGTGACCGACAACCCGCTCGTCTTCCCGGAGGAGGGGCTGCTGCGCTCGAACGGCAACTTCCACGGGCAGCCGTGCGCGATCTCGCTCGACCTGATGGCCATCGCGGTCGCGGAGATCGCCAACATCTCCGAGCGTCGCACCGAGCGCCTCGTCAACCCGTCACTGTCGGGGCTGCCGGCGTTCCTCGTCGAGGACGGCGGTCTCAACTCGGGCTACATGATCGCGCAGTACACGGCGGCCGCGCTCGTCAGTGAGAACAAGGTGTACTGCCACCCGGCGTCGGTCGATTCGATCCCGACGAGTGCCGCCCAGGAGGACCACGTCAGCATGGGCAACCACGCGGGCCTCAAGCTGCTGAAGGTGATCGAGAACGCGGAGCGCGTGGTCGCGATCGAGCTGCTCTGCGCCACGCAGGGCGTCGACTTCCTCGGGCCGCGCAAGCCGGGTCGCGGCACGGGCGCGCTGCACGCCGCCGTGCGTGAGCGCGTGCCGACCCTGACGGTCGATCGCATCCTCAACGACGAGATCGAGCTCGTGACGACCCTCGTGTCAGACGCTGGCTCCATCGCCGAGGTCGAGGCAGCAGCCGGGCTCGCGCTCGCATGACCGAGGTCGAGATCCACACCGACGGCTCGTGCTCCGGCAACCCGGGGCCGGGTGGCTGGTCGTGCATCCTGCGCAGCGGAGTGCATGCCAAGGAGCTCAGTGGGTGGGAGCTGTCGACGACCAACAACCGCATGGAGCTCACCGCCGTCATCGAGGGCCTGCGCGCACTCAAGCGCCGCAGCCGCGTGACCGTGTGCTCCGATTCGGCCTACGTGCTCAACCCGTTCGTCAAGGGCTGGCTCGCCAAGTGGCAGGCCAACGGCTGGCGCACGGGCAAGGAGCCGATCAAGAACCAGGACCTCTGGGTCGAGGCGGCGCGCGCGGTCGGCGAGCACGACGTGAACTTCCGCAAGGTGAAGGGGCACTCGGGTGACCCGCTCAACGAGCGCGCCGACGAGCTCGCGGTCGCAGCGACGCAGCAGGCGATCGCCGCGCTCCGGAGCGGTGCGACGGTCTGAGGCGGGGCCGCGCGCCGGGGGCGGCTCGGATGCGCACGCGTGTGCGACTGCGCAACGCCGTGGAGTGGCGCTACCTGCGCGTCGGCACGGAATCCTTGCCGACGGGGATGCCCTGACCTGAGTAGAGGTCGAGGTCGACCGGGTTCATCGAGATGCCCTTCGTGTCGACACCGGCATCCTTGAGCGCGGCCACGAGGCCCCTGCCACCGTCGGGCAGGTTGCCGTGGGCCATCACCTTGAGGTTGGTGAAGTCGATGAGCTTCGCCGCGTCCTTGCCGAACTGGGCATTCGTGGCGTGGCCGATGTCGTACCGCTGCTGCGAGCGCGAGTCGTCCTCGGTGCCCGGCACGACCTCGGCGCCTGCCGCGAGGAGCGCCTGCTGGAAGGTCGCCTCGCCCTGGTCGCTGATCGACGACGTGAGGTCGGCGGGGTCCATCGCGCGCACGTCGGCGAGCGCCGACGCCTTGTTCTTCGCGAAGGTCTTCGCGCCGATGCCGTCGTGGGTGCCGGCGAGCGTCTGGATGAGGTCCTTGAGCGCCTGCTGTTCGGTGCCCTTGGCGACCTGCGTCTGCACCGTCAGCAGGTAGGTGGCCGGTGCGTCGGTGTCGTCGCCGGGAAGGATCTTGGCGGAGACGCCGTAGCTGAGGTGGTCGGTGCGGCGCACCTTGTCGTTGAGCAGGTTGCCGAGTGAGGTCTTGATGAGCGCCAGTGGTGTCTTGAGGCCGTCGACGACATCGGCAGGGATCGGGATGAGCACGTCGAGGTTGACGGTGCCCTGGTCGGGCTCGTTGATGACCTGGATCGCCGTGCCGGGGATCGCCGTCGCCTTCTCGCCGTTGTTGTCGACGCGGCTCCCGGCCGGAAGCGCCCCGAACTGCTTCCTGAGCACGTCAAGGGGCAGCTTCGCGGGGTCGCCCTCGACGAGCACGACGGTGTTGCGCCCGACCGCGTAGCGGTCGTGGAAGGCGCGGAGGTCCTTGGTCGTGATCGCGTCGACCGAGCCGCGCGTGCCGATCACGTTGTTGGTGGCAGGCGTGTCACCGTAGATGAGGCGTGTCGCGATGTCGTCGACCTGCCCGCCGAGCGAACCGTCGTAGTACGTCATCTCGTTCTCGACCGCGGCACGCTCCTGCTTCACGCTGTGCGTCGCGTACTTCGGGTTGATGTACATGTC
Source organism: Thermoleophilia bacterium (assembly GCA_025964405.1). Classification (GTDB taxonomy): domain Bacteria; phylum Actinomycetota; class Thermoleophilia; order Gaiellales; family SKUG01; genus JAGQUL01. The sequence goes on from JAOPYW010000151.1 coordinate 3,151, forward strand.
GCTGATCAGCTCGGCCGCGGCCGTCGCATCGTTCGTCGGCACGACCCCGTAGTAGATGACCGAGTCGCGATCGGTGTAGGCGTTCCAGTCGTTGCCCCACCCGATGCGTGCGCGCTCCTGCTCGGTGGCGGTGCGCGTCGGCGACCCCTCGAAGGCGAGGTGCTCGGAGAGGTGGGCGAGCCCGAGCTTGCCCTCCGGATCCTGCAGCGAGCCCGCACCCATGCCGACCTGCAGCTTCGTCTGGGTGGCGCCCGGGCGCTCCGCGATCACGATGCGCACGCCGTTCGGCAGGGTCTCCGTGCGCACGATGCCCTTCGCGCCGCCGGTCGCGTCGGCGGCGAGCGCGTCCCTGGTCAGCCCGTGCATGGCGGGATTCGCGGGCGCCGACGACGGTGCGGTCGAGGTGACGGCGAGGGGCGCGGGGCGGGTCGAGGAAATGATCATGTGTCAGTCTGGCCACTCTCCTGCAGGCTCGGACAGGTTCGGTGGAGCAGTGGCCGCGCCGCGTCTCCCCGGTGGCCCACGAAGGTCGGGAGCGCCGCGCGGCAGGCATGGCGTTCGCGCGCGCCGCCGCCGGGTCATGTGGCAGCATGCGCCCATGACCACCACGCCCGTAGCCGCAGCCGCCGACACCCGCTCCGACGCCGAGCTCGACGCGATCGTCGAACGCCTGGTCGGCGACCTCGCGAACGTGCACGCACCGCACGGCACCGACCTCGTCGCGCGCGGGTGGGAGCAGGAAGCGGCCCTGCGCATGCTCCTCAACAACCTCGACCCCGACGTCGCGGAGGAGCCCACGAAGCTCGTCGTCTACGGGGGCACCGGCCGCGCCGCCCGCACCCACGCCGCCCTGCGCGTGATCGTGAAGGAGCTCCTGCGCCTCGGCGCCGACGAGACGCTGCTCGTGCAGAGCGGCAAGCCGGTCGCGGTCTTCCGCACCACGCCCGACAGCCCGCGCGTGCTCATCGCCAACTCCAACCTCGTGCCGCGCTTCGCGACGTGGCCGGAGTTCCGCCGCCTCGAGCAGCTCGGCCTCACCATGTACGGCCAGATGACCGCGGGCAGCTGGATCTACATCGGCACCCAGGGCATCCTGCAGGGCACCTTCCAGACCTTCGCCGCCGCCGCGCGCACCCACTACGGCACCGCCGACCTCGCCGGGCGCACGAT
>JAOPYW010000173.1 GCA_025964405.1 Thermoleophilia bacterium
CGCGCCGCGCCGGCCGCCGTCGGCGCCGTCGGTGTCGCGATCGGGGTCAGCGCGGCCTCAGCGTCGACGCGCCCGCCACTCGCGACGAGCGTGTTCCAGACCGCGGCCGCGCCGTTCGTCTGCACGCTCCGCAGCACGCGCTGCTCCACCTCGCGCATCGACAGCTCGGGATACTTCGCCTTCACGAGCGCGAGCAGGCCGCTCACGACCGGGGCCGCCATCGACGTGCCGCTCATCGCGCCGTACTTGCCGCCGGGCAGCGTCGAGTAGACCTTGTCACCCGGCGCCGCCACGTCGACGGTGATGGTGCCCGAGTTGGAATAGCTCGCGCGGTCGTCCTTCGCCGTGCTCGCGGCGACCGAGAACGCTCCGGCGTAGTTGTCGGGGTACGAGCCGTGCACGCCCGTATCCCAGCTCTCGTTGCCGGAGGCCACGACGACCGACACGCCCGCGTCACTCGCGGCCCGGGTCGCCGCGGCCATCGCCGGCTCGTAGGTGTTCGCCCCCCACGAGTTCGAGAGGATGTTCGCGCCGTGCTGCACCGCGTAGTCGAACGCCTTGATCGCATTGGCGGTCGTCGCGTTGCTCGTGAGGATGGCGAGCGGCATGAGGGTCACGTCGGGCGCCACCCCCGCACCTCCGACCCCGTTGCCCTGCACCGCGCCCATGATGCCGGCGGTGTGCGTGCCGTGCGACTGGCCGCCGTCCTGCGGGCGGTTCGAGTTCTTCCCGAAGTTCCACCCGTGCACGTCGTCGACGTAGCCATCGGAGTCGTTGTCGATGCCGTCACCGGCAACCTCGCCCGGGTTGGTCCAGACGTTCGCGGCGAGGTCGGGGTGCTCGATGTCGATGTTCGTGTCGAGGAGCGCGATCGTGACGCCGGCGCCACGCGACTGCGTCCACGCCGCCGCGACCTTCGCGTCGGCTCCCGGCGTGCCGCCGCCCTGACCGGTGTTCTGCAGGTGGTACTGCTTCGCGAACTCGGGGTCGGTTCCGGCCGCGCTGGTCTCGCCCGTCGCTCCCTCGTCGACGACCAGGGTCGCCTCTGCGTCGTCTACCAGGTGCTGCACGTAGTTGGGCTGCGTGTACGCGACCTTCGACCCGGCGCCGCGCGCGAACTGCTCGAGGTCGATGCCCTCGCCAGCGTCCGTGCGCACGAGCATGCCGTTGATCGACGGCAGCGCCTCGGTCGAGGTCGGCGCGAGCTGCTCGACGAGCGCCTGCTGCTCCGCGAGCGACACCCCCGGTGCGAAGGCGACGATGTGTTCGCCGGGAACCGCCTGCGGCAACTGCCGGGGGGAGCCGGTCGCCGGCGCCGCAGCGGGCGCTCCGGGCACGTCCGGCATCGGGGGCAGCCCGGTCGCGGCGCGCGGCGTGGGCGGCGCGGTCGGGGCGAGCGGGGCGGCAGGAGCGAGCGGGCGGAGTTCCATCCCGCCATGTTCGCGGCCGACGGCACACGGGCGCGCCCCGCTCGGGCGAGCGCGGCCGGCGACGGCCGCCCACACGGCCCCGCTGTGCGAGGATGCGGGCATGGCTTCGACCCCCTCCGCGCACGTCTCCGTGCTCATGGTCTGCATGGGCAACATCTGCCGTTCACCGATGGCCGAGGCGGTCTTCCGCCACCTGGTCGCCGACGCCGGCATCGATGCGCAGGTCACGATCGACTCGGCGGGCACGCACTCCTACCACCTCGGGCACACCCCCCACCCGGAGACCCAGGCCGAACTCGGGCGCCGCGGTGTCGAAGTCGGGGAGCAGGTCTCGCGACTGGTCACCGTCGCGGATCTCGACGCCCACGACTTCGTGGTCGTGATGGACGACGCCAACCTCGCCGGCGTGCGGGAGGTCGCGCAGCAGGCCGGTGGCGAGCACCAGGTGTCGGCGCGCATCGTGCGGCTCATGGACTACGCGCCCGATGCCGGCGCCACCGAGGTGCCGGATCCGTACTACGTCGGCGGCTACGACGTCGTCTACGACCTGGTCGACGCCGGCTGCCGCGGCCTGCTCACTGCGGTCGAGGCCGAACTCGGTCGCGACTGACCACTACTTCAGGAAGAAGCTCGCAGTCCCGGCGCGGTGCCCGACCGGAGTGACGCGGCCCACGAGCGGGATACCGTCGCGCACGAGCCACAGCCCGTAGACGACGAACGCGAGCCACGGCGCCAGCTGGATGAGCGCGGGCATGCCACCGGCGGTCGAGCCGCCCGAGACGACGCCGAGCGCCATGAAGTAGGGGTAGTCCCAGAATGCGTGGGCGAGGATGCCCCCGAGCGGGTTGCGGGTGCGCAGGTAGATGGCCCCGAGCACGAAGCCGCCGGCGGTCTGGGGCACGATGTTGGCGAAGCCCATGAGCGAGAACTCGTGGAGGTGCGCCATGCCGAACACGAGCGACGACACGGCGAGCGCGTGGGGCGCGGGCAGGCGGGTGACGAGCCAGCCGAGGAGCAGCACGCGGAAGATGAACTCCTCGGCGGTGCCGACCGCCAGCGCCAGGCCGAGCGGTCCCGCCGCGAGGCGGAAGCCGCCGATCTCGTGCGACATGTAGGCGTAGGTCGTGAGCGCGAAGAGGAGCTCGGGCCAGTCGAGCAGGAACCCGCGGAGGGTGGATTCGATCGAGATGTCGTGGCGGATGCCGTTGGGCAGGAGCCGCGAGCACCCCATCGCGGCCATGAGCCAGACGCTCTCCCAAGCGATGACGGGGGTCCAGCCGACGCCGGCGAACATGCGGCTGCCGAGCCGCATGAAGATGAGGGAGACGAACATCGCGAACGCGAGCCCACCGAGCACGTCGAGCCATGCGCGCACGCCGGACTCCGGTCGGGTCGCGTCGACGACGCCGCTCGCGGGCAGCAGGGCTCCGGCGCCGTGGGGGGCGCCGAGCAATGCGTGGGGATGGGCGGGGATGCGAGCGGTCATCCACCTGTTCTCGCCGCCCTCGCGCGGGCGTGACGGTGCGGGAGCCGGGGTGGGCCGTGGACGGCCGCAGGGGAGGCCGCCCGGCTTGGTAGGCTCGCCCGCATGGCCCAGCGCAGTTCACGCAGCAACAAGAAGAAGAGTCGTTCGAAGGGTGAGGTGCGCAAGCAGCCCGAGCTCCGAACCGGAGGCGGCCGCGCCGCGAAGGCGAAGCGCACGCGCGAGCGCGAGCAGGCGGTGACGACCTCGACGGGTCGCGGCCCGGCCGTACGCATCCGACCCGCCGGGTTCCTGGGCTTCACGCTCGTGCTCGTGGTGGCCTACCTCGGCGTGGCCGGCGTGGCGTTCCTCGGCAGGCTGTTCGATCGCTGGGACATCCTCAGCTATCCCGACTCGCTCTGGCTCTACGCCGCGATCGGCATGGTCGCGGTAGCGGCCGGCGTCGGGCGCGTGGCACGGGGCTCGGCGGATGCCGATTCGTGGGGCGCACAGGCGCTGCTCGTGCCGCTCGGCATGCTGGTGGCGGAGCAGCTGCTCGGCCCGGCATGTGCTCCGAACGGTGACTGCGCCGCCGTCGGCGCGCGCGGCAGCTTCGGCATCGTGTGGTCGATCGTGATCGTGGTCGTGCTGGCCGCCATCACGTGGGGCATCGCGCGCCGCAGCTACGTCGCTGCACGTGATCGACGACCGCACCAGGGCCGCGTCACGTACGGCATCGCGACGCTCGCGATGGTCTCCACCATCCTCCTGCTCGGCGTGCCGATCGCGGCGATCCTCGGCGGCCTCGACATCGCACTGCGCAAGCAGCCGAAGTTCGTCGCCGACGCCGCGAAGGACGTCGAGAAGCTCTGCTTCTCCTTCGACGCTGACCCCAAGCTGAGCGTGCGCGCATCGCCCGATGGCGTCGACCCGACGTGGGCGACCTACGCGGTGCGCAACACCAACGAGCGGCGGCCCGGCGTCGGTGGCACCAAGCTCCCGTCGAACTGGGCGACGCTCGACGACGTGCACCCCTACGAAGCTGACATCTCCTACACGAAGGACGGCTTCGCCTCGGTCTCGTGCCGCAAGGTCGATCCGGCATCGGGCAACGCCACCAAGGCCGACCTCGCCGACAACGCCTTCGACGAGGCCACCAACCCGATCAATCCGCTGACGACCGGCTCGTCGTTCTTCCCGCTGTTCTTCAAGCAGGACACCTCCGACATCGCCTCCAAGGCTAAGGCAGAGGCCGACAAGGCCGCCAAGGATGCCGCGGCCAAGCAGGCTGCCGACGCCAAGGCACCGTCGAAGGAAGCCCAGGCCGCGATCAAGAAGACGCTCGAGGAAGACGCCGCGGCATCGAAGAAGTAGACGCCGCACGCCC
>JAOPYW010000180.1 GCA_025964405.1 Thermoleophilia bacterium
GTGCTCGCCTACTTCGTCGCGCTGGTCGTGTCGGCGGCCCTGCTCATCGCGTTCGGGCAGGTCGGCACCGACCAGCCGCTGCTCGCCTCGTTGACCCAGGTGATCGTGCTCGCCATCCCGGCCTCGATCGGCGGGGCCGCAGGAAGGCTCGTCGTATGAACATTCCCCAGATCCACCGTCGGCGTGACGAGGGCCGCGGCCTGCCCGAGCGGGTGACACTCGCGGTCTCCATCGCCGTGCTCGCAGCACTCCTCGGCGGGCTGGTCATGCTCAACGCGCAGGCCGGTTCGGCGCCGGCGGCGCTGCAGGTCGAGCCTGACTACGGTGGCGTGTTCCGGCGGCACGGCTCGTGGTACCTGCCGGTCGAGGTCACCAATTCGGGCGACGAGGCGACCGACGCGGTCACCGTCGCGCTCGAGCAGGAGACCGACGACCCCGACCACCCCGAGACGGCGGATCTCGACTTCGCGTTCGTCGCGGGCGGCGAGACGGTCAGCGGCTACGTCGCGTTCGACGCGGAGCCGACCGCCGACAATGTCACCGTCGATCCGGTGTCGTACACCAATCCGTGACGGCTGGCGTGCGCGTCGTGATCGTCGCTGCCGTTCGAGATTCGTGGCATGATTCCCGACATGCCGACTGAAGCACACGTCATCGAGCGACTTCGCACTGCCTTCCCCGACGGGAAGATCGAGGTCGTCGACTACACGGGCACGGGTGATCACTTCCGTGCCGAGGTCGAGAGCGAGCGGTTCGTGGGCCAGTCCCGCGTGCAGCAGCACAAGCTCGTCTACGCTGCCCTCGAGGGCGACATGGGCGACCATTCGATCCACGCACTGGCACTGACCACGCGCGTTCCGGCTGCGGCCGCCGCACCCACTTCACAGGAGTCACCGTCATGACCGACCACACCCACACGCACGGCGATGCGCCGCAGGCCGAGATCCTCTCGACCGACGACCTCACCACGCAGATCCACGCGAAGATCAGCGAGCAGCCCGTGCTGCTGTTCATGAAGGGCACGCCCGACCACCCGTACTGCGGCTTCTCGGCGCGCACCGTGGCCGCGCTCGACGGCATCGGCGCCTCGTACGGCGCGGTCGACGTGCTGCCCGATCCGCGCATCCGCGAGATCGTGTCGGCCCACAGCGACTGGCCGACCATCCCGCAGCTGTTCGTCGACGGCACCCTCGTGGGTGGCTGCGACATCGTCACCGAGATGGCGGAGACCGGCGAGCTCGCCGAACTCATCCAGACCGTCGGTCGCTGAGACCTCCGCTCGGCATCGACCCGCGTGCGACTAGTTCGCCGTGAGGTCGGTGCTCGGCAGGCCGTCGATGCGATCGCGCTCGATGCCCTGCTCGTCGCGGAACTCCGCGACCCACTCGAGCGTCTCCGCCCGGTTGAACGGTTCACCGTCGGTCGCGAGCACGAGCGCATCGCGCTGCGCGACCACGTCCATGATCGGCCCCGATTCGAGCAGCAGCTCGAGGTAGAGGGCCACCACCCAGTCGCTCGCGCCCGACCGCACGAGGTCGTCGAGGCCTGACACCGCGTGCCGGTGCGCGTCCTGCGCGACGCTGGTCGCGACGCGCAGCGCCTCCTCCGAGACGTCGATCGCGACGGCGTCGCAGACCCGCGTCAGCTCCGCCGCAGCATTCTCGAAGTACGCGTCGTAGTGGGTCAGCACGTGCGTGCGTGCGCGCGCGAGGCTGAGGGCCGATTCGCTGTAGGCCCGCCAGAGCTGCAGCGACAGGCGCATGCTCATCGCCCCGCGCGTCTCGAGGGAGCGCCAGACGTCGAGCGGATTGCGCACGCAGAGGATCGCGGCGGCGAGGGTGTCGGACATCGCGCGCTCCCAGAACGGGAGGGTGATCGAGGTGCGCGGATCCTTCCAGGCGAAGGCGCGGCCCTCGGGGAACGTGTGGATGACGGCGCGTGCGGCTTCGAGGAGGTCGTCGAAGCGCGGGTCGTGCTCCCAACCGGCGGCCGGAAGGGCGGGCACGTGGTCCCACGCGAGACCGAGCCGTTCGAGCACGACCTCGTTGATCTGCAGCATCGGGCGCCGCTCCCAGTGCCCCGTGGGGTTGGCCTTCGACGGGCCGAGCAGCTCGGTGGAGGGCCCGACGGCCACGCCGCACATCGCGATCATGCCGGTCACCATCGAGGTGCCGGAGCGGTGCATGCCGATGACGGCGAGCGCCGTGCGCTGAGGATCGGTTGGATTCACTGACGACCGTATGCCCAGATCAGCGTGACTGGATGCACGCGGTGGGGGCCTGCATCCGGAGGGTCAGGCGATGTCCTGGCAGACCGCGAAGAGGTCCCACGTCGACGCGACCGACGCGAAGTAGATGCGGGTCTCCCAACCGGTGGCGATCGCGCCCGACATGACGGGCCGTGACCCGAACAGCTTGGCGTTGACCGACTGGCTTCCGCCCCCGGTCGGATACGCGCCGCCGCCGATCGCCGTGTCGCCGGGGTCGCAGCTGACGGTGACCGGCATGCCCGTGCCGGCGGCCAGCGCGTAGCCGGCGGTGGTCTTGTAGTAGGTCGCGGTGCCGCCGGCGGCGATCGTGGCGTTGAGTGCGGCGCTCAGGTCACCCGAGACGATCGTGCCGTCGAGGATGTTGGTGGACGTCACGCCGCCTGCGGCGATGTCTGCGGTTGCGATGGTGCCGTCGAGGATCTGGGTCGTGGTCACCGCGCCACTGGCGAGGTCGGCGGCCGCGATCGTGCCGTCGAGGATGCCGGCGGAAGTGACTGCGCCGGTGGCGATCTTGGCCGCGACGACCGCGTTGTTGGCAAGCTCGGAGGAGGTGATGGCGTCGGCACCGATCTGGGCCGCCGTGACCGAGTCGTTCACGAGCTTCGCGCCCGGGACCGAGTTGTTGGCGAACGACGTGCCGTCGACCGCGCCGGCGGCGATGTCGGCCGACCCGACCGTTCCGTCGAGGATGTTGGCGGTGGTGACGCCGTCCGTCGCGATGTCGGCGGTGACGATCGAGGCATCGACGATCTTGCCCGAGTTGACCGAGTTGGCGGCGAGGTCGCCGACCGCCACCTGGCCGTCGAGGATCTTCGCGCTCGTCACCGAGTCGTCGGCGAGCTTGCCCGTCGTGACCGCCGTGTTGGCGAGCTGGGTCGTGCCGACCGCGCCGTTGGCGAGCTTGGAGGCGTCGACCGCCCCAGCTGCGATCTGGCCCGTGTCGACGGCGAAGTTGGCGAGGTCGACCGATGCGATCGAGCCGTCCTGGATGTCGGCACCCGTCACGGCGCCGTCGGCGATCTTGATGCTCGTGACGGCGCTGTCGGCGAGCTTCACGCCCGCGATCGAGCCGTCTGCGAACACCGATGAATCGATGGCGCCCGGCGCGATCTTGGCGGCCGTGATCGACGCGTCGGCGATCTTGAGCGTGGTGATGGCTGCGTCGGCGATGTCGCTGGTGGAGACCTCGCCGGCCGCGATCTTGGCGCTGGTGACCGAGTCGGCGGCGAGCTTGGCGAGGGTGACGTTGCCGTCGGCGATGTCGATCGTGCGCACGTCGCCGTCGGCGAGGTCGAGCGAGGTGACCGAGCCGTCGAGGATCTTGGCGCTCGTCACCGCGTCGCTGGCGAGCTGGGCCGCCCCGACCGCGTTGTTGGCGAGCTGCGCGGTGCCGACCGCGGCGCTGGCGAGGTCGGCCGCGGTGATCGAGCCGTCGGAGATCGCGGCGCCACCGACGGCGCCGCTGGCGAGCTTGAGCGAGGTGATCGATCCGTCGGCGATGTCGGCCGCGACGATCGTGCCGTCGACGATCTTGCCGGTGGTGACCGAGTCGTCGGCGAGCTTGGCGGTGGTCACCGAGCCGTCGGTGGGCGTGCCGCCGCCGCCACCGGAGAGCACGCCGGGCGCGAGGTCGGCGGCCGTGATCGAGCCGTCGGCGATGTCAGCCGCCGTGAGCGAGCCATCCTGCACGCGCGTCGAGTCGACGGCACCGAAGCCGAGCTTGGCGTTCGTGACCGCGCCATCGAGCAGCTTCGCGCTCGTGATGCTGTCGTCGCCGAGCTTGGAGGTGGTCACCGCGCCGTTGGCGATCTGGTTGACGTTGACCGACCCGTTGGCCAACTCGAGGCTCGTGATCGCGTTCTGCGCGATGTCAGCTCCCACGATCGTGCCGTCGGCGATGCGCGCGGAGTCGATGGCGTCGATCCCGATGTCGGTGCGGTGCACGCCGCCGTCGAGGATCTTGGCGCTCGTGACCGCGTCGTCGAGGATCTTGATGGTCGAGACCGTGTCGTCTGCGAGGTCGACGCCGGTGATCGTGCCGTCGGCCACGAACGACCCGTCGACCGCGTTCACGGCGAGGTCGGCGCCGGTGATCGAGCCGTCGACGATGTTCGCGCTCGTCACGGCGTTGGCAGCGAGCTTGGTGGCACTGATGGAGCCGTTCGCGATGAGCGGCGTGGTGATCGACGCCTCCGGCAGGGCTGCGGCACCCGTGAGGCCGGTTTCCTTGCCGCGCAGCGATTCGAGTGTCTGCGGCGCGAGGGCCGCGGCGGTGATCGAGCCGGGCTGGATGTTGGCGGCGGTGATGGTGCCGGCGGCGATCTGCGTGCCGGTGATCGTGCCCGACCTGAGGTCGGCGCCGAGCAACGAACCGTTCTTGACGTCGATCGAGGCGATGGAGCCGTTCTTGATGTCGGCGCCGGTCAGCGAGTTGTTGACGACGCCGGCCGCGTTCACCGAGTTGCGCTTGGCCAGCACGACCTTCGACTTCTTCTTGCCGGCCGCCGCGGTCTTGGCCATGGCGTACGGCACCGTGATCGCCAGGAGGGCGACGAGGGCGAGCAGCACCACGCGATGGGCGGCAACGAGGCCACCCAGCTGGTGTCGAACATGGTCGAAGCGGTTCTGCATGGAGCCTTTCCATGGACGCTCCAACTGTCTCGAAGCGTCACCGGTTGCCTATCGGCTCGAAAGTGCCTGCTCCTTGAGCCGTGGGAAGGCGATGGGCCGTGTGACCCACTGCCGTGCGGCGGTCGACGTATGGCCGTCGAACGGAGCTGGTGAGTGCCTGCTCACGGGTGATTCGCCGATGGCGGCGTGCTGGCACGAGCTGGCCGTCGAGGTGGCCCGCCCGGGCCGGTGCACCCTCGCGGCCCTACGAACTCACCGGAGCGGCGGGGAGGATGGTCCCAGTGTTGCCCACACATGCACTCCCCTGCAGGGCAGCGACAGTGTACGACCCGTCTCGAAAGGACACGTCATGCCCTTCTACAACTCAGTGAGTCGCGCCATCGGTGCCGCCAACTCGGCCCTCGGCCAGCTCTACTCCTACCGCTACAACCAGGACGCCTCGACGCAGCCGAACCGCGACATCCGCAACCAGGCTCGCCAGACGATCACCTACGCACACGACGACCTCCAGAACTCGCTGTACAACGCACAGTGGGAAGGCGTTCGCAGCTCCGATCGTCGTGACGCCAGCCGCGCCACGAACCTCCTCGGTGACGCGACCTGGTCGCTCTCCGATCGCCCGGCGTCGGGATACCGCGCCAACGTGTACGCAGCGGTCGACCAGATCCGCTCGGCACTCAGCTTCCTCTACCGCGCCCAGTACTAGGCCGGTTGGTGACGCTCGAACCCGGGTGGTCGCACGCGCTCGCGCGTGAGCTCGATTCCCCGGGGATGCGCTCCGTCCAGGCGGAGCTGCTCGAAGAACAGGCGCGGGGCGCTGCGGTCTATCCGCCGCCCCGCGCCGTCTTCGCGGCATTCGACCACACGCCGTTCGAGCAGGTGCGCGTGGTCATCGTCGGCCAGGATCCCTACCACGGTCCGGGCCAGGCGATGGGGCTCGCCTTCAGCGTGCCTCGCGGCGAGCGCGTTCCGCCCTCGCTCCGCAACGTCTACCGCGAACTCGAGGCCGACCTCGGCGTGCCGGCGCCCGACCACGGCGACCTCACGGCGTGGGCCGACCGTGGCGTGCTGCTGCTCAACACCAGCCTCACGGTGCGCGCGCACGAGGCCGGGTCACATGCGCGCATCGGCTGGCAGCACTTCACGGATGCCGCACTGCAGGCGCTCAGCGACCGGCGTGAGCACGTGGTGTTCGTGCTGTGGGGGCGACACGCCCAGGCGAAGCTCCCCCTGATCGACCAGGCGCGGCACCTCGTGCTGCAGGCGGCGCACCCGTCACCACTCTCCGCGCGCCACGGATTCTTCGGGAGCCGACCCTTCTCGCAGGCCAACGCGTACCTCGAATCACACGGCGCAGCGCCCATCGACTGGTTACTTACGCGCTGAAGCAGGGTCGCGAAGTGGGCAACCTCTTCATCCGCCCCTGCAGATCCGCTAGGCTGCGCACTCCGGAGAAGTGGCCGAGTGGCTGAAGGCGCCTCCCTGCTAAGGAGGTATACGGGGTCAACCTGTATCGAGGGTTCGAATCCCTCCTTCTCCGCTCGATGGCGGTCCTCTTCATGGAGAGGTGCCGGAGCGGTCGAACGGGATGGTCTCGAAAACCATTGAGGGTGCAAGCCTTCCGAGGGTTCAAATCCCTCCCTCTCCGCTCACAGGGGACCGCCATCGTCCTTTTCCCCGGCGTGCGGCGCACGAGCGCCCGTCGGGGCAGCGGCGCCGGCTCAGCCCACGGCCGCGTGCACGAGCGCGAGCGCCGTCGGCGACACGAACTGCGTGAGCGCGAAGCCCTGCGGGTTGTAGCCCGATTCGTTCACGAGCTTCCACTCCGCGGCCTCGACGGCCGGGATGTTGCCGGCGGCCTTCGCGCGGAAGTTGACCGGATCGCTCAGCTCCGCATCGATGGAGGAGGCGACGGTCTCGGAGCCGGATTCGAACATGAGGCTGCGGCCGGTGGCGAGCTGCGCGGCGGTGAGGCCGTTCGCGGCGGCGCCGATGCCGGTTGCGTAGGTCTGGATGTTCTCGCCGGCCTGGTACTGCGCGATGTGCGTGAGCTCGTGGGCGAGCGTGTGGCGGAGCTTCATCGGATCGCCCGCCATCGAACTGGCGCGCACGAACACCTTGCGGCCGGCCGGGTCGTCGGATGCGACCGCAGCGGCGCCGGTGTGGGTGCCCCCCGTCGCGGCGTCGAAGGCCGCGTCGTCGAGGATGTCGAGCGTGACGTTCTGGTTGCGGACGGCGCCGAGCAGCTTGCCGCCGACCGACGTGCTGCCGATCGTGCCGAGCGCGGTGCCGAGGGCGGCCTTCTCGGCGGCGTCGCCGGTGGCGATGAAGCCTGCGAGCGGATCCGCAGGGGTGGGTGCGACGGTAGGCGTGAGCGGCGTGGTGGGCGCGACGGTGATCGGCGCGGGCGGCGTGCTCGCCGGCGTGGAGGCCGGCGTGAGCTGCTGCTGACCCTGAAGCGCCTGCACGAGTGCGGTGAGCTGGGTCGCGACGGCCGTGAGTTGCTGGATGACGGTCGCGAGGTCGGGCGCGGCGGCAGGTGGGGACGTCGGCGTCGTCGGCGCCGCGTCGGGCATGGAGCAACCCGGCATGCTGGCGGTGGTTGGCGCAATGGCGCTCATGTGTTCCCTTCCCGGACGGCGACAGGCCGGCGTGCCTGCGACTCCAGTGCACCGCACGATGCTGCAACGGTCAACGGGGATGTGGTGGAACGACTAGGATTCCGCTCCATGCCGTTCCGCATCGCACTCTGTGACGACAACCACGCTTTCCGGCGGCTCATCCAGCTCCTGCTCGAGCTCGAGGACGACGTCGAGGTCGTGGGTTCCGCCGAGGATGGCAACGGCGCGATCGCCCTTGCGACGGAGCATCAGCCCGACGTGATGCTGCTCGACGTGGCGATGCCGAACATGGACGGCATCGAGGCCCTGCCGCATGTGCTCGCGGCATCGCCGAACACGCGCGTGATCATGCTGAGCGGATTCTCATCCCCCGCGATCCGCGCCCAGGCCGAGGCCGCCGGCGCGGAACGCTTCGTGGAGAAGGGCGCCGACCTGCCGACGATCATCGCTGCCATCCGCAGCGTCGGAGTTGCGTCATGAGCGACCACGACCACGACCAGGACGCGCTCGCCGACGCACAGCAGCAGGCGCTGCTCTACCGGCGCCTCTACGAAGTGACCGCCGCGCTGTCGTCGGCGGCACTGCCCGACGAGATCATCGCCGTCATGTTCGCGCAGGGCCTCCGCGCGCTCGCCGCCGACTCAGGGTTCATCGGCATCGTCAGCGATGACGGGCACGAGCTCGAGGTGCAGCGCTTCGACGACTACTCAGGAGCGGTGGCCGAGGCGCTCACCATCCCGATCACCGCGAATTTCCCGATCGCCGCATCCGCCCGCGACGGTGGTGTGCGCATCATCCAGAGCAACGAGGACCTCGCCTGCGATTTTCCCGGCCTCGAGCGGCTCAACCCGGCGGACCATGCGTGCGCGACGATCCCGCTCAGCTCCCGCGGACAGGTCTGGGGCGCGCTCAACGTCGCGCTCGACGCGCCACGTGCGTTCACCTCGACCGAACGCTCCCTCATGCTGGTGCTGGGCGAGCACTGTGGCGCGGCCTTCGAGCGGGCGGTCCGGCTGCACAAGGCGGAGTTGCGGCTGCGCAGCCTCCGGGCCCTCGAGATCCACGATGACGTGGTGCAGGATCTCGCGGTGGCCCGACTCGCGCTGGGCTCGGGTCTCACCGAGCAGGCGATGGAATCCCTGACGCGTGGCCTCGAGGCCGCCAAGCGCATCGTCACCGAGATCGCCGACGACACGCTCGACTACCGTCGCACGGAACCACCTGCCCCCGACCCCCAGTAGGTCGCACGCGTTCGCGCGGCTGGCGTGAAGCCCGCAACCGTCGAGCAATCCTCCGCACACCGCGTTTGTCGACCACCGGTCGTGGCACCCCTGAAGTACGGGGATCGCAACGACGGGGGGCGCACGGTGCAGCACGATGAGCAGCCCGCTCCTGCGCGCCGTCGGCACCCGCACCTGCCGCGCTCGCGCGCCCAGTGGCGCGGGCGTCTCGGGCAGCTCGGCACCGAGCTCCTCCTGATCCTCGTGGCTGCGATCGTCTACGCCGTCGTGCGACAGGTCACCGAAGGCTCGCCCGAGCGCGGGTTGATGCACGCACGGGAGCTGGTGCGGGTCGAGCGGCACCTCGGCATCGCGCACGAGCACGACGTGCAGTCGGTCGTGCTCGACCGCCCCTACCTGCGCACCTTCGCGAACTGGGTCTACATCTGGGGGCACTGGCCGGTGATCGCCATGGCCTCGATCGGCATCTACCTCGCGCGCCATGCGAACTACGTGCGCATGCGCAACGCCATCTTCGCGTCGGGGATGATCGGATTCGTCTTCTTCGCGCTGCTCCCCATGTCGCCGCCGCGGCTGACCCCGTTCGGCTACGTCGACACCGTGACGACCTGGTCGGGGTCGTATCGGGCGCTGCAACCCCCGCGCTACACCAACCTGCACGCAGCCATGCCCAGCCTGCATTTCGGCTGGGACCTGCTCGTGGGTGCAACCCTGTTCCTCAGTGCCCGGAACTGGGCCATCCGCCTCCTCGGCCTGGCGATGCCGGCCGTCATGGCCTTCGCCGTGGTGGCGACGGGCAACCACTGGATCCTCGACGTGATCGTCGGGCTCCTGGTCGTGGCCCTTGGCGTCGCCGTGTCGGAGGGCTGTCGCGGCGTGCTGATGCATCGGCGCAGGCGCACCGCTCGGAGCCCGACGAAGGCCTCCGTGGGCGGGACGGCTCCCGCGCCGTCGAAGCGGTCTGCGTAGCTCGGTTCCTGACCCTGCGGAAGGCGAATCAAGGAACGACTTGCATGCGCCGGTAGCCTGTACATGGCAATGACTGCTGCATCCCCGAACCACCGCCCCGGCTTCATCGTCGCCCACCGCGCCGGCAACGACCTCGACCACCTGCGTGCCGCCGAACGGTTGGGCGCAGGCCTCATCGAGGCCGACGTCTGCCTGCACCGCGGGCGGGTCGAGGTGCGGCACCTCAAGAGCGTCGGCCCCCTGCCCATCTACTGGGACCAGTGGTACATCGCCAATCCGTTCGCGCGCCGCCTGCAGCTCCACGAACTGCTCGCGGCGACCGGAGCTGACACGCAGCTCATGCTCGACCTCAAGGGCGGCAGCAGGCGCCTCGCGCACCGGGTACGCGCGGCGCTGGTGGCCGACGGCCGAACCGCGGTCACCGTCTGCGCACGGCGCTGGCACCTCCTCGAGACCTTCGCCGACGACGCTGGCGTGCGCACGGTGCACTCGGTCGGATCGCGGCGCGGCCTCAGGCGGCTACTGGCCGAGCGGCGTCGCTCAGGGCGGCGGGTGGCAGGAGTGTCGATCCATGCGCGCCTGCTCGACCCCGGGACGGTGCGCGAGCTGCAGGAAGCGACGGAGCTCGTGATGACCTGGCCGGTCTCCACCCTCGCGCACGGCCGCGAACTGCTGGGCTGGGGCGTCGACGGGCTCATCACCGACGTGCCGCACGAGCTCGCCGCGCTGTTCGCAGGTGCTGCGGCAGGGGAGCGCCGGGCTTGAACGGCTGGATCACATCACTCGTCAACGCGCTGCACGCCCTGGCGAACGTCGACGTTCGTTGGGTGCTGCTCGCGGCGACCCTGCACGCCTGCAACCTCGGGCTGCGAGCGCTGACGTGGCGCAACGTGCTGGCGGGCGCGTATCCCGGTGTGCGCCTGTCGGCCTGGCGCGTCGGGTTGTCGTACGCGGTCGGGTGCGCCCTCAACGGCTACCTCCCGGCGCGTGGCGGCGAGGCGGTCAAGGTGGCGCTCGTGCGCCTGCAGCACCGGGAGACCTCGACGGTGACGGTAGCTTCCTCGACGTCAGTCGTGCTCGTGTTCGACCTGTTCGTCGGCGTCACGCTGCTCACGGTGGGCTGGCTCACCGGCGCGTTGCCGTCGGCGCCCGGCCTGCCGGCCGTGGCGTCGACGCTGCTCGGCACGCCGTGGCTCGTCGCGGGCGCGATCGTGGCGTTGGTTGTGCTCGCTCGGTACCTGCATCGCCGGGCTGCTGGACCACTGCGCCGCGCATGGACCCAGGTCGCGCAAGGCGTGGCGGTGCTCCGCGCACCGGGGCGGTACGCGCGCACCGTGCTGGCCGTGCAGGGCTTGGCGTGGAGCGCCCGCATCGGCGTGGTGTTCTGCCTCCTGCATGCATTCGGCATCCCGGCCTCGTACCCGTTGGCGGCGCTCGTCGTGGTGGTCGGTGGGCTCTCGACCCTCGTGCCGGTGCCCGGTGGCGGCGGGGCCCAGCAGGCCCTCGCCGTGTTCGTGCTGGCGGGTGTCGCCTCCACGTCGTCGGTGCTCTCGTTCAGCATCGGCATGCAGCTCGGCATCACGCTCGCGAACACGACGATCGGGCTGGTCGCGGCGATGCTCGTGTTCGGGCGCCTGCATCCGCTCGCTGCGCTGCGCTCGGCGATGCACGCCGCACGCGAACTGCCGGTGCTGGCGCAGCCCGCCGCGCCGGAGACCGGCTCCTGAGCGCTCCGGGCTGCTGGTTCCCGGTGCCCGTCGTGGCGTCCTATCGCGTCGCCGGCCAATCCTCGGTAGGATCGTTCGCAGCGAGACATGGAAGCGTGTCCGAGTGGCTGAAGGAGCACGATTGGAAATCGCGAGAGCGCTTCCCGTCGACCACAGCCAAGCGTCTTCGAAAGCCTCGCTACTGCGGGGCTTTCTGCTTCTCATTGCCGAACCGGCCGGGCGTCGCTCGCGCTGAAAATGTGCGGCTGCATGCGCAACAAGGTGTCTG
>JAOPYW010000207.1 GCA_025964405.1 Thermoleophilia bacterium
GCGCGCGGCTCGGTGACGTCGCCACGCGCGGCGATCTCCGGCTGCGTCGACTCGGGCGGCGAGAACGGGATGTTGCGGATCGATCCGCCCTCCTGGTCGACCGACACGATGACCCCGGTCGCGAGGCCCTTCTTCGCGGCCTTCGCCTGCCGCGCCTGGTCGAGGCTCTCGGTGAGCGCGGTCAGCTGCGCCGCGTCGACGACGTTCGGGCCGAAGAGCACGATGTTGCCGACCACTCCGTCGCGCACCGCGGCCAGCTCCTCAGCGGTCGCAGACGGGCCCTCGAGCTTCGTCATCACGAGCTCGCCCGCCAGGTCGGCGATCGAGAGCCGTGTGGTCGGATCGGCGCTCGGGTGCGTCTCGTTGACGCCGGGCGCGAGCTCGGGGTCCTGGTCGGGCGGTGCGATGCGATCGGCGCCCGTCGACGTGGTGGTATTCGCGCTCGGCTCCCCTGACTTCGTGGAGCTGTCGCTGCCGCAGCCTGCGGCGACGAGGAGCAGGGCGGCGATGACGGCGGTGCGGGCGAGCGGGCGGCGGATCTCCATGCGGGCGAGTGTACCGAGCCGTGCACCGCATATGGATTCGGCAATTTCGTGAATTCCGACCTGAACCCCCTCGAATGACCGGGTAGTTGACGGCTCGACCACCACACCTCGAGCACGGAGCAGTCGACGGAATGAGCACCAAGGAGAACACGGCGAAGGACACGTCGTTCGGAGCGACCGCCAAGCGCACGCTCACCGAATTCAAGCAGGACAACTGCACCGACTGGGCTGCGGCACTCACCTACTACGCCATCCTCGCGCTGTTTCCCGCGCTCATCGCGCTCGTCGGCATCGTTGGTCTCGCCGTGGATCCGAAGAGCCTGACCGATGCGATCAAGGATCTATTCGCCCAGCTCGCTCCGGGCAGTGACACGTCGAGCATCCAGGACGCGATCTCCAACATCACGGAGAGCAAGGGAACCGGTGCGGTCATGCTCGTGGTCGGCATCGTCGGGGCGCTGTGGAGCGCATCGGGCTACGTCGGCGCCTTCTCGCGCGCGTCGAACGCCCTGTACGAACAGGCCGAGGGACGCGGCTTCTTCAAGCTGCGACCACTCCAGCTGCTGGTGACGCTCATCATGGTGCTGCTCGCGGCGCTCGTGCTCGGCGCGGCTGCGGTGTCAGGTCCGCTGGCCTCGGCGGCGGCCGATGCGCTGGGCATCGGCAGTGCTGGTGAGACCGCGTTCGGCATCCTCAAGTGGCCGGTGATGGCGGCGATCGTGCTGCTGATGCTCTCGGTGCTCTACTACTTCGGGCCGAACGCGAAGATCCCGAAGTTCAGCCTGATCACCCCCGGCAGCCTGCTCGCGCTGGTCGTCTGGATCATCGCGTCGGCCGCGTTCGCGTTCTACGTCGCCAACTTCGGTTCGTACAACAAGACCTACGGCACGCTCGGCGGCGTGGTCTCGTTCCTCGTGTGGATCTGGATCACCAACATCGCCGTGCTCTTCGGGCAGGAGTTCAACTCCGAGGTCGAGCGGAGCCGCGAGCTGGGTGATGGCTCGCGTGCGGCGATCGACCAGATCCAGCTCGATCCTCGTGACGAACCGAGCGACAAGCAGCTCCCCGACACGGCCGAGGGCGCGAACCCGCCGCCCGCGTCGCAGCGCGGCGCCTAGGGACGAGGGGCGCGCCCTCTAGTATTCGGTTTCACGTCGCCGGGGCGATCTCGCACATGGCGCGCACGGCCGCAGTGACGACATCCACGTATGCGGCGAGGCGCCCGGTCGTGGTGGAGCGGCGTGCAACGTGGATGCGGCGCCGCAGCGGCCCGATGCTGCCGGCTGGGTCAACGATGATGAGGTGATCGGCTGCGCGAGCGCGGCGGTTGTGGAGCTCGAGCACGAAGCTCGGTACGACGATCGCAGCGGCGCCTTGGCGGCACAGGTCGAGACGGGCTTCGAGCGAGGAAGTGCGAAAGCGCACGTCGCGTCCCGGCGCATCAGCGGGCCAACCGTCGAGGGGGCCGAACTGGCCCACCGCACCCGAGATCGGGTGAGAGGCGACGGCGAACGGGAGGGCGGCGAACGGGACGCCTCGATGGCTTCCACGGCGCACGACCACATGGAGGGGGACGCGGGCCACTTCTTCGTGGGACACGCCATCGACGGCAACCGGGGTGTAGGTGATGCCGACATCCGACACGGCGGTCGCGACGGCCGCCTCGACTTCGCCAGGCCAACGCTCGCGGATGGAAAGCGGCACTCCTGGGAGGAACTGGGCACCGAGCAGGCCTAGGAACCACGTGGCAAAGACGTCGTAAGCGGCGACACAGAGCTCGGGTTGGCGGGCGGTGCGCTGCGCGAGGTCGGTGGTGAGTGAAGCGTGCTCGCCCACGAGGTGCTCGGCGCGCTGGGCAAGCCACGAACCCTCGTCGGTAAGTGCCACTCCGCGGCCGCTCGCGACGAGTAGCGTCACGCCGCTCTCCTGCTCGAGGCGGGCGATGCCCTTGGAGACCGCGCCGGGGGTCACGCCCAGCGCGACAGCAGCGCTACGCATGCTGCCGGTGCGCGCGACGGCAGCGAGGTACCTGAGACGATCGAAGTCCATTGCTCAACAGTACACGATGAACGGTAACCTAAGGGCACTTGACGAATCGCCGCCGAATACGCTGCTTCGGGCCCATCACCGACGCAAGGACGCATGATGATCGTTTCGACAACACCCGCACCTGCGATGAGACTCACAGCCCCGCCCATGATGGAGTTTGCGTACGGGGCGCAGCACCAGGTGGTCAGCTGGTCGGGCGGACCGAAGATCGCCGCAGTGGCGTACGGCGCAGCAGACCACGATCGTCGCCTCATGAGCATCGACGGCACGCCCACGTCGGTGCACGCCTCATGGAGCGATGCAATCGCGGCCGCCGTCGGGGAATTCCGGGCTGGCGACCAGCCACGCGCATCAGCCGTCGTGCACACCTCCGCCGGTTGGGAACTCCATCACGCGGTGCAGGCTGTGGAGTACCTCAAGAATCGTGGCCCGAACCCGTATGAAGACTTCGGCATACGCCAGTTCGATCGCATCACGTCGATCCAACCCTGGCTCGGCGTGTCCTCGCCGTTCAGCGCGCTCGACGCGATCGTCGTCGGAACACAGGTCCTGGGCGTCGCACACCCGGACGGCGCCTGACGCCCGCTCCGCACACCCCGGGGGTTCGGCGTCGTCGGCTGCGACGGCCCGATACAATGAACGCTGTCGCGCGCACGAGGCGCCGTCGACGAACCCCCAGGAGCACCGCAGCATGGCTGAAGAATTCATCCTCCAGATGAGCGACGTGACGAAGGTCTACCCGCCGTCGAACGAGGTCATCAAGGAGATGTCGCTGTCGTTCCTGCCGGGCGCGAAGATCGGCATCATCGGCTACAACGGTGCGGGCAAGTCGACGCTGCTGCGCATCATGGCCGGCATCGACAAGGACATCCGCGGCGAGGTGCGCCTCGGCAAGGACAAGACGGTCGGCATGCTCGAGCAGGAGCCGAACCTCGACGAGTCGAAGACCGTGCGCGAGAACGTGGAGGAC
This sequence comes from Thermoleophilia bacterium, assembly GCA_025964405.1. GTDB lineage: Bacteria > Actinomycetota > Thermoleophilia > Gaiellales > SKUG01 > JAGQUL01. Next base: position 3,565 of record JAOPYW010000207.1, read on the forward strand.
GGCCTCGCCGTCGTGCGCGACGCGCTCGCCCGCTTCAACGAGGTGTCGATGGCGATGGCCGATCCCGACGCCGACTTCGACTCACTGCTCCAGGAGCAGGCCGACCTGCAGCAGGTCATCGACCACGCTGACGGCTGGAACCTCGACATGCACATCGACGTCGCGATGAGCGCGCTGCGCGTGCCCGACGGCGACCTGCCCGTGATGCAGCTCTCCGGTGGCGAGAAGCGCCGCATCGCGCTGGCGCGCCTGCTGCTGTCAGCACCCGACCTGCTCCTCCTCGACGAGCCGACCAACCACCTCGACCACGAGAGCGTGCTGTGGCTCGAGCAGTACCTGGCCAAGTACGCCGACACGATCGTGGCGATCACCCATGACCGGTACTTCCTCGACAACGTGGCCGACTGGATCCTCGAGCTCGACCGCACGAAGTACTTCCCCTGGAAGGGCAACTACACCGGCTGGCTCGAGCAG